>NZ_AUTL01000223.1:0-2330 GCF_000498015.1 Pseudoalteromonas sp. TAE79 | reverse complement strand
CTCAACACAAAGCTCAGGCGCATCTCATGCAAAAAATGTCTAAGGTGAAATATTGGTAATACATTGAACAGCCCCGTTTAGACCACACCCGCTAGGCTGTATTTGCCCACTTAGACTACACCGTCCCGCTTAGACTACACCGTCCTGCTTGGACTGCATTTGCTGAGGCATATTAGTGCCCGTTTAGACTACACCGTTCTGCTTGGATTGCATTTGCTGAGGCATATTAGTGCCCGTTTAGACTACATCCGAGAGGTGTATATCTGCCCACTTAGACTACACCGTCCTGCTTGGACTGCATTTGCTGAGGCATATTAGTGCCCGTTTAGACTACACCGTCCTGCTTGGACTGCACTTGCTGAGGCATATTAGTGCCCACTTAGACTACACCGTCCTGCTTGGACTGCACTTGCTGAGGCATATTTGGTCAGTCTGAGCCAGACATTGAACGATTATTGCCTTGGAACATCGATATCTAGGTGGTGTTTACATCTCTTCAAAGGGTCTTGTATAGTAAACCCTAGCAATGGGAATATGGACAGGAGTGGCGAACCTTTAAGACTAAAGGAGACCAAGTTTACCCTCTACCAGGGAAAGTTTAGTCAATTAATTTTGGTGAAAGAGCATCACAATGGATATAGAAATCGTTTGAAAGTTAATCATAGGTGCTGGAATTAAATTGTATCAAGCTGAATTTAAAAGAATGATTTTGGTCTAAAGTTCAAAAAAATTACATAACAAAATTTAAGTTGCAAGGAGGCTTCTTTGAGAGATAAAGAGAAAATTGCGGTATTTATTGATGCAGATAACGCACCTGCTCAAAAGATAGATAAAGTGCTATCCGAATTGGCGCGCTATGGTGTAGTCAACATTCGTAAAGCATATGGAAATTGGAAAAATCAAAACCTGAAGCCGTGGGAAGATGTGCTTCATGAATTTGCAATACAGCCGATGCAACAGTTCGATCTTACCAAGGGTAAGAATGCCACGGATATGGCATTAGTAATTGATGTTATGGATGTGCTGTACACTAAAGACATTGATGTTATTTGCCTAGTGTCGTCCGACTGTGATTTTACCCCCTTGGTAACTCGTTCTTTGGCTGATGGTAAATTTGTGATTGGCTTCGGTGAACGTAAAGCACCGCTAGCTTTCGTTAATAGTTGCTCACGATTCCTCTATCTTGACGAAGATTGCGAAAAAGAGCCCCCCATACAAAAACAAAAAAAGAACATAAAAAGTGACACTAAGTTAATTAATTTGCTTAGGCAAGCAATTGAGGCTGTCGAAGAAGACGATGGCTGGGCCATGTTAGGGCCAATCGGTACGCATATTTCAAATCACGCTTCCTTTGACCAGCGTAATTATGGCTTTAAGAAGTTGAGTGATTTATTTCAAGCTATAGACTTGTTTGAAATGAAAAAAACAAATGGCTCAGTTTTATGGATTAGGGATAAAAAGAAAGCAAAACAACTTAACAAGCCAAGGTAGGGCGCGTTATCAAAGTCCGTAATTGGCACGTGCCAGACCCTAAAATCGAATCTGGCATATATGCAAATTTAAGCATCAACTTATTGTTGGAGTTTTACTTTAGCGAGAGATTGCCAGAAGTTTAAATATTTCACCTGTTACTCATCACCTTAAAAGGCCAATGAGTTAGGCTTAAATTAATGGCCAATACCCGTCCTTCTTGGACTGGATTTGATTAAGATTGATTTCTAATATCATTATGCGTACTTTTAAGAAATATTTTATTATTTAATAACATGCTAAGGTTCATGTGAACTACTCGCAACTAAAGCAGCGAGCTTCCAAGATAACAGCCTAAGTCGCTAACTCTTCTTTTTTGACGCTTCGTTGGACACCGCTAGTCGAGATTTTGGCTCGGCTAGTCTTACGATTGCCTCCACGTCCACTATCTGACTTGGTTCATGAACAACTTCAGTACAAAAGGTTGTTAAAATCTTGGGATTGTGAGCTTTTGGAGTGCAATGGTGAGCCAGATCACCTTCACCTTTTAATTTCTGCTAATCCCAAGATGCAACCAAGTAAAATGGTGAACAGTTTAAAAACTGCTACATCAAGACTTGTGCGAAAGGAGTTTTCCGAACACTTGGGTGAGTTTTACTGGAAGCCAGTTTTTTACAGCAGAAGTTATTGTCTGGTTAGTTGCGGAGGTGTGCCACTTGAAATCGTGAAGCAATATTTAGCTCAACAGGAAGGATTTGATTAAAGCCACCACTTCGTGGTGGTGCGCCTTTCACCACCACCTAAATTAACTCGCTTTGGCTCATTAGATTTAGATGGAGCACTTGGCGCTATTGGGTAGA
>NZ_AUTL01000222.1:0-6215 GCF_000498015.1 Pseudoalteromonas sp. TAE79 | reverse complement strand
TCTGTCGACTGAGTTCAATACCGTATTGCTTAAACATCGCTTCCTGGCGATACAGCGGTAACCCGTATTGGTATTTACTGGTGATAAGCTGACTGAGCAAACTGCTGGTTGCAATGCCTTTGTTGATGGGCATGGCAGGCATTGAGGCTTGTTTAATCTGTGTCTGAGTTGAGGATTTATCACAGTGACGGCAGGCGTATTTAGGCCTAATATGCTCAATCACTTTGATTTTAGCGGGTATGAACTCAAGCTTTTCTGACTTATCTTCACCCATTTTATGTAGCTCACCGCCACAGCAATCACAGGTTTTGTCGATGATGTCGTGAATAACCTGCTCACGAGGTAAGTCTTTTGGCAGTGCCTTACGCACCGGCTTTTTACGGGTATAGCTAATGGATTGTTGCTCTGCCTCAACTTCCTCAACAATTTCTTCCACTTCATTGAATAACTCGCCTTGCCCGGCAAAGCCTTCAGCACTTTTGCCGAATTGTTTTTGTTGGGCCAAGCTCCAGCGCTCTTCCAATGCCGCAATCTGGGCATCCTTCTGCGCTAACAGTTTTTCAAGTTCAGCAATGCGCTGTTTAAGGGCGAGTTCATTTTTCATGACGCCTATTTTAAGGCATCATCAAAGGCTTTGCAGTGCTAACTGAACTCACTTTGATGATCATCAATCGATCGCAAATATTAAAGCATTTTCTTACCTGCGACATCAATTTTACTGTGTCCAATCACATCATAACCCGATAATAACCAGTGTAATTGCTGCTCGCTTAAGGTCATGGTGGGTGACATGAGTTTGGGCCATTTGAACTTATGCTTATCTAATCGCTTATACCACAGTGCAAAACCGGTGTTATCCCAGTAAAGCAGTTTGAGTTTGTCACGGCCTTTATTACAAAACACAAATAGCGCACCACTGAGCACGGGTAGTTCAAGCTCTGCTTCCACCAACGCCGCCAGACCATTAATTGATTTTCGAAAATCAACGGCATCGGCACATAAATAGACGGTGGGTACATCAACGAACATCCTCATACCGTTAGCCCTTTAATAATGGCAACGATATCGGCCGTCGCTAAATCGATAGGAAACGTGAGTTGGCCGGTTAGCGTATCAAACTGCAGCGTATTTTGACGAGTTTGCGCGCAGACTTCAGTAGTTTGTTTTACCTGGACAAAACGTGATGATGTAAGGCACTGCGTGTGCACTGGCAAGGTGGAATTAGGCTGGTCTTTTGCCAGTAAAGCACGTTGTTTATAATAAGTCGTAATAGCGACATTATGGTGTTGGCAGAATTCAATATTAGTACCACTAAACGTACTGCGTTGCAGCAAAAGCTGCTGCCACTGTGCGCTTGTTCTGTAAGTTTTCATCACCTGCTCCGAATTTATCATTGAGCAGGTATTTTTAGATAATCAGAACATCGATGCTAGGTGTGGTTCGCTAGACGCTTACGTTCAACTTCGCGTACAGTTTCCTGAGCGACGTGCGCTAAACTTTCAATACTATCAACAGAGCTTTTTAAATTTCTCTCTGTTGCTAGTATGTGGGTATCAACGTTCTTACTTTCCAGTGATTTCTTCACATATTCAGATAAAGAAACATCTTGCTTTTGCGCCTCATTATTTAAAGACTCTTTTAATTTATCGTCAATTCGGATGCTTAGAATGGCCATTCTAAAATGCCTCTGTTGTATACGGGTGTAAACAAAGCGTATACGCCTATTTTTAAAGGCACAATAGCTTATTTCAGATGAAAACAGTGTATGACAAAATGAGATAGTAGGCACGCTGTCGAATGTATACAATTACTTCGTAATCTTAATACAGTCGCGTGCAAAGGGGATACCCCTTCAACCCCTTTTAAGCATTAGAATAAAAATAATAGCTCTTGCACTTTTATCTCAGTTGAATATAATTAATGTATATACAATTGTAATTACAGGTGTGCTATGGGTACTATTAATATTCGTGTTGATGATGATTTGAAAGCGCGTTCTTATGCAGCATTAGAAAAGTTAGGTATAACTCCCTCTGAACTATTAAGACAAACATTAGAATATGTTGCACAAAGAGAGGCTTTACCATTCAAATCTGTGCTATTAACTAGTGACGACGAGGCGCTAATTGCTGTTGCAAAAGCCCGTTTAGCTGAACCAAAAACAGGGGTAAAGGTTTCGCTAAATGACCTATGAGTTAGAATTTGACCCTCGAGCGCTCAAGGAGTGGCACAAATTAGGTGCAACCGTACGTGATCAATTCAAAAATAAGTTGTCAGAAGTCTTAAAGCACCCTCGGATTGAAGCTAACCGACTAAGAGAGCTGCCAGATTGCTACAAAATTAAGCTGCGTAAAGCAGGGTATCGCTTGATATATCAAGTACAGGATGAAAAGGTTTTGATTCTTGTTTTGGCTATAGGGAAAAGAAACAAGTCAGAAGCTTACAACGATGCAGAGAAACGAGTTTAGCTAAAATCCCTCAAATTTCATTTGGTCATCTACTCGATAAGAGAACCTTAGCTTAGTTGCTTTACGTTGCTTCCTCTCGATGATTTCAACGCTTGTATTCTTTATTTCGGTAGTGTCTTTAATCGTCTCTATACTTCGCTTTATGACAAGTTTATTCAAGTCTTTAAATAGAGGGTATGAGTAAAATTTTTCCTTGTTTTTTGTTGTGTATAGTCCTAGTTCGTCTTTTAGCTCATCGACACCTATTTCAAAATAGCGGTCTTTCTTTTCGCTTATTTTCTGGCGTAGGAGTTGATATAAGTTACTTGCGTTTGTGTCTTTTAGCCGTGTGCTCGATATTAAAACTTGGGTGGTATATTTGCCCTCTATCATGCAAATATACGGCTTCATTTGACGGCTAAAGTTAATGTCTACGTAACCGCCACCGTCCTCATAGTCGCAGTATTCAGTGACGTTAAGTATACGATACCTTTGCCGCTAGGTTTCCTCCAAGGCTTATCTCCAGATCGTGGTATGGGTGGTAAAAGCTGATCTTTCGGAATCCCTATTATTTGTTTTTGTAAGTCCAGAGTCGCGGATTTTAGTTGCTCATAGGCTGTGTTCATTTCTAGCTTGGCTATTTTCGCGTATTCACTAGCATAAATTCGGAATACTTGGCCTTGCTTTACTATTTTTTTAGAGTCCAGTTGAGCTATGGCCATAAATAAAACGCGCCTAGATGACAAGGGCATCTTAGATAGTGTTTTGTTGATATCGGTCTTATGCCGAACTTTCGTTTTACTAGATGTGTTTACTAATTCCATAAGGGATTTTCTTTATTTTTTGCGACCTCCTACAAGTTAAGGGATGGTTTACTTTTAGTTAATACCACCTTTATATTTTTATCCACAAGACTCGGTAGAATAATCATGTTTTTAATAAGGTTTGTATAATATAAAGCTACTTTTTTATAGGCGTAAAAAAGCCTGCATAAAAGCAGGCTTTAGTGTCTAGGGAAAATTAAAATTTAGCGCGAATACCAAAGCTGTAACGGCGATCCGCTTCAGTGTACTTCCAAGCACCACCTAGTTCAGATAGGTAGATTGAAGGCTCACCCGTTAAGTTGGTCGCATTACCTACTAAGGTCACGTTTTCGTTAATATCCCAGCTTGCAGAGAAATCTAACTGGCCTCTGTCGTCACGGTAGTTATTACCGTAAACAGTACCTTCTGCTGAAATACTGCCGTCTGAGTTAATATTTTCTACACGTTTCTCGTTTTCAGTATCTAAGAAACTGTCACGGTAGTTATAAGCTAGACGAGTAGAGAAACCTTCGTATTCCCAAAATACTTGTAAGTTATACGTATTTTTAGAAATATCTAATAACGGGTTACCGTTTGGTTGCTCGCTGTCTGCGTATGTGTAGTTTGCGTTAATGCCTAAGCCAGAAAATGCACCAGGTAGGTCTGTAAAGAACTGTTGATAACCAACTTCAAAGCCTTGTACTGAGCCGTTTTCACCGTTTACATTTTTAACAGTATCGATACCCGTTAGTCCTGCGTCACGTAAGCCTGCTACATGGTTAAAGCCATCAGCATCTACTGGGAAGTCAGTTGCATCCGAGTAAACTAGGTTGTCTTGTGAAACACCTGCAACGTCAAGCTGACATACTTGGTTCCATTGAGTTACATTTTGACCTGTTGAAGTGCTAGATGCCGCCACACAGCTACTTTCGTTACTTAAGAAAGATTCAACATCTTTATAAAATACTGCGAAAGAAATTACGTTACCTTGGTCAAAGTAATGCTCTACAGATAAGTCGTATTGCGTTGCACGATATGGTTCTAAATCAATAGAGCCTTGCGTTGCACCTGTAATGTCGTTATTAACGTCAAATGCAGGGCTTAGTTCGCTAAAGTCAGCGCGGCGCATAACTTTTGCAGCAGCAAAGCGGAATAATGTTTCGTCTGAGTAGTTATACGTTACGTTTAAGCTTGGTAAAAAGTCGCTGTAGTCATTGTCGCCAGTTACTTTTTCGCCATTAAGAAATACGCTTGATTCTAAATCTGTAGCTACATAACGACCACCCACAATTGCAGTGATGTTATCAAAGTCTAAGTAGGCTGATATATACACGGCAGCAGTATCTTCAACTACGTTGCGGTATGCGCTTTCTTGGAACTCTTGGTTATCTGAAAGACTACCTGTTGACGCTAGGTTAGTACCTGCAAGTAACTGCTGAAGCTGAGCGTAAGTATTGGCCGGGTTAGATAAACCGTTGTAGCTTAAAAAGGTTAGTAGGTCGTTTTGTCCCGAATGACCTAATTGGTCAAATGAGTTGTCGTGGCTAACTGTTGTAAAGCTATTTGAAAAAGCAGCGTTGTAGTCATCAACCCATAAAGTGGCTAACGAACCGTCTGAGTCGTTAAATGCATTTTTATAAATGTCTTTAATTTCTACTTTGTATTGCTCATATTCGTAATCGCGGTTAGTAACACGTACACCCGCTTTTACTTTAGATACCCAGCTTAAGCTGCTGAGTGGCTCAAACATTTCAACATCAAAACGAATAGCTGTTTCGTCATTGTCTGTTCTTCTATCTTCACTTTTAAACGTACGAAGTGCTAAGTTTTGTGGGTCAGTAAATGCATTAGGATCTGAATGAATGATGCTTGGTAATTTATTACCGTCTTGAGAAAATGCACCATCATATAAATGATTTGTTAGCTGAGTTCCACCACTTGCTTCAAATGTTGATTTTTCGATTGGGCGAAGTGTAAATTCAGAATCAGGTCTTACGCTTTCTGATGATGCTACCGCAATTTCACCAGAGATTTTGATACTGTCAGTAAGGTTCCACTCTGCACCAAGTGCATTTGAAAACGAGTCAGTTTCACGAAAGTCACTGTATGTTTTAGGAATACCAAACTCGTTTGTTAACGTGTAATTATTTACGCCGTTAGCATCTTGAGTTGTATTTGCATCTGTTGATAGTGAACCTGCGACACCTAAAATAGAGTTACCAGCTTGTTCACCTGAGCGCTTTGTGCCGCTTAAATCAAGATACACCATGCCATTACCAGATTGTGGTGCCCATTGAAGAGATAAATTTACAGCAGTTCGTTTACGCTGCTCTACGTATTGTTCAACACTGTGCTCGTCTCTTACGATAGCGTTGCCACTAGGTGTATTACCTTCTTGGCCATTAATTTCGATATCTTGAGGTTTAACACGGCTAGATGTTTCATCTTGGCGAATTTCGCGATCTTGGAATGAAAACATAGCAATGGCACCAAAGGTACCCATTTCATCAAAGTCCCAGTTGTTACCAATTGAACCACTAAAAATAGGAGCTACATTTTCTGTTTTATCAGCGTATGCGCCATCTAATGAAACTGCGCCAGTTAGTTTATCTAACTCTAATGGGCGAACTGTCTTTAAACTAACTGTTCCGCCTAATGCACCCTCAATCATATCGGCAGTAGGAGACTTAACTACTTCTACTGTTTTTAAGAAGCTTGATGGGTAATCTTGCAAGCTAATGCCGTCACGAGAGTCACCAATAGTAGAGCGACCATTTAATTCAACACGGTTTTGAGGTAAGCCACGAATCGAAACACTGTCACCCACACCAAAATCGGTATTAATCGATACGCCAGTAATACGTTGCAACGCTTCTGCAATATTATTATCTGGTAACTTACCAATGTCTTCAGCAACAATTGCATCTACAATACGTCCGTCAGTACGCTTAAGCATAGCGGCGGC
>NZ_AUTL01000221.1:0-134373 GCF_000498015.1 Pseudoalteromonas sp. TAE79 | reverse complement strand
CTAAGTATAGGGCGTTGCGCTATTTTGCACGCTGACCCACCAATACTGCCGAAACAGGTTACGGTTAGTTGTGTACCTCTAACTTCTTATGGCTTCCTTCAGACCCCACCGTTGGCCAGTGACGCCCTTGCCATTCAGATTATCTTCCCCTTAGTCAGGGTGATAAGGCATCTTTCAGCCTATCGGGTTTGCCAGCTTCGCTGGGCAAACAAAAAAGGAGCTAATTTAGCTCCTTTTTTGATTATAACTAGCGCGATTTATTGCTCTTTGCAAATCACATTTAATGAAGCCGGCTCAATAGTAATAACGAGTTTGTGAGCAGTTTTAATTTCACCATCAAGTACGTATTTAAGCTCACCTTCGCCTGTAACCTCGACTCTTTTAGCATTTGTATGGTGCGAGTTTATAGCTAAATGTGTTTGCGTTAAGCTACTGTACATCAGCTCAGCAATACTTAAAATGGTTGTTGAGTTTTCATTATTGGGTGTTAGCCAATTTACATCAAGAAGCCCGTCACTATGATCTGGCTGCCCACCACCTTGAGCCAATAATGTTGTAAAAGGCGCGGCATTTGCCACAATAAAGCTATTTGTACATATTTCTTTGGGCTCATTATCGTCGAGTTTTACATTAAGTAGCTGTGATTTTTGTTCGCCAAACGCTTCAAAAAAACCATTTAGATAGGCAAGTTGCCCCGACTTATTTTTCGACTCTCTATCTGCTTTTTCTATCATTGATTGCTCAAAACCAATGCCCGCTAATAAAAGTACTAATTCATTATTACAATAAGCAGTATCTATTATGCTTGTTTGACCATCTATAATTAGGTCACAGGCTTGTTCTACTGGAATAAACTTAGAGGTAATACCCATCAATACATGCGCAAGGGCGTTTGCAGTCCCCATAGGGATGATGCCTAGTTTACATTGTGTATTTACAAGTACGCTTGCAACTTCGGCCACTGTACCATCTCCCCCGCATGCGATAATAATATCCGGATTTTGCGCAATTTCCTGTTTAGCCAGCTCAATACCGTTAACTTCTTTTGTAGTAGTGAGTACTTTCAAATCGTAATAGTCCGATAGCCGCGCAACAATTAAGTGCTCTTTTTCTTCCCATAATCGTGTACCAGATACAGGGTTAGCAATTAAAACGGCTTTGTTTTTAATCAGTAATTCGCCTTTTTTATGTCGCTTAGCTAAATGGCGAAGTTGATGCTTATTTAAATTTGCGGTTTCGCGGGTTTCTTTTATTTGCGCAAGTACTTCATGTACATCTGCATTTTTGTTTTGACTCAATAAATAAGCCGCCATTACAAAAACAGACCGCCCACGGCCTAAGGCGCAATGTACAACTACGCGACGATTTTCTTTAATATGGTGATGTATCCAATTAATAGCCTGATTCAGCTGCGAATGTGAAGGGACACTATGATCAAGCACCGGAATATTTAAGTAATTAAAGTTCTCTTGCGTTGAACTCCACTCTAGACCGTCAAACTCGCACGTTACATCCAAAATCGCTGTAATTCCGTTATCTTTTAATGTGTCTATGTCTGAGGGAAATAATCGGCAAGCTAAAAATAGATTTTCGTTTACTTGTTGAATGGGCGGTACTTTGTCATGCTTACGCGACCAGGCATTATAAATTTGCACACCAAATAAAAATGGCACAAACGCCCAACGTATATAAAATGGGATCACTCCATTTTCACGTTTTCTAAATATTTTTGCTGTATTAAAAATATATGCGGTACTCACTAATAAAAGTGACAGCGCAGTCCAATAAAAAACAATAGCAAAGTAAACAGAGTTTACTTCCCACCCAATAAAAATAAGTAGTAATGCTAAAAGTGAATAACCAACTGCAGCCCACATAATCTCTCCTTTGTGTAAATAATTCCGATTTTCTAATTCTAATTTAAACGGCTTTATGTACTCTTTTGCAAATATCACGCCATATAAACGGCATTTTAAATTCAAATTAAAATCATAAATTATTGATATATAACATTAATAATAAAATAAATTTAAGTGCAATCTGCTCTTTGTGCATTTTTTACAAACATGTGAATAAATTATACTTACACATCTAAATTTCAAATACTGATCGGTTATTGCTTGTACTAACGTATAAAGCAGCTAATCTAAAAATCAATTAAAATTTTTTGCATCCAAATCACGCCCTCAACCGTTTACTCAATGATAATAAGAAAAACAAGACCCCTATGGATAACGATGATTTACTCCCTCTTTTGTGCGCAACAGCACAAGGTGACAAAAATGCTTTCTCGAGCTTGTACCAGCAAACTAGCGGCAAACTTTTTGCTATTAGTTTAAACATGCTCACAAATAGAGCCCATGCCGAGGAAGCATTACAAGATGCTTTTATAAAAATTTGGCATAACGCATCTGAGTATAATGCTTCAAAAGGCACTGTTATAAGCTGGATGATAAGTATAGTTAGGTATAGAAGTCTCGACTCGCTGCGCTATCACAAAGTACGAAAAGAGCAGTCGTTAGGCGATGATAAATATGAGAATGAATGCATCGATGTTAATTACGATGAAGAAACAAAACTGGTTAATTGTATCGAACAACTTGAGCCGCAACAAAAACAAGCTATTCACTTAGCTTATTACAAGGGGCTGAGTCATAGCGAATTAGTGGCTCATATCGAAACGCCATTAGGTACAGTTAAAAGCTGGATCAGGCGTGGGCTCATGCAGCTACAAAGGTGTTTAACATTATGAATTATAATAAACCCGAATTATTAGACGCACTTGCTGGGCAGTATGTGCTTGGCACACTTAGAGGACTTGCCCGTAAGCGCTTTCAGCGTCTTTTGCTTAGTTCGAACCAAGCACGTGAAGCAACAAGTATGTGGGAGCAAAACCTAAATAACTTAGCGAGTGCTATTACACCGAAAACGCCACATGACGATGTATGGATAAATATTCTACAGCGCATTGAAAACAGGCCACAAACAAGTAAAACGGTTATACATACTAAGCCATCTATTTGGCGTACATGGTCTTTTGTTGCAACAGCCGCGTGTATTGTTTTAGCCTTTTTAATTATTCAACCTTCTAATAATGTTGTTCAAACGCAACAAATTGCCTTGGTCCAAAATCAAGATAAGCAATCATTATGGTTTATTGATGTTAACGACAAAGGGCTTTCTATCAAAGCCAGTAGTCAATTGGTTGCTCAAACAAATAAAGATTATCAGCTTTGGATGATTTTAAAAGGGCAAGATGCGCCTATTTCATTAGGTTTACTTCCCAAGCAAGGAAGTAAAACATTATTAAAAGATAACCGCTTCAACGCAAGTGATATTGCATTGCTAGCAGTAAGTTTAGAACCTATTGGTGGCTCGCCAAATGGATCACCGACCGAGGTGTTATACACCACAGAGCTAGTACTTTTATAACCTTACTATTACGACTAATATTGGCTGCTTGTATAAAGCAGCCAATCCTCAATTTAAGTTTTTAACAAAATATAAAATTAATTTAACTTTTTTGCATCCAATTTAAATCCTGCCCCGTTATTAGCTATGACTTCAATCAAAACTAAAGGACAAAGTCATGAAAGCTTTAACTCCATCAATACTCGCAGTAGTAATATGTAGTACATTTGTAAGTGCACCAAGTGAAGCATCTAGCCACAGAGAAGCGCCAAATATAAGCCGTTTCCCGACTTTAGATTCAACCGATTTTTATGTATTTAATAGTTACGAACAAGGTCGTGGTGATTTTGTAACACTAATAGCTAACTATATCCCGCTGCAAGATGCATACGGCGGTCCTAATTACTTTGCAATGGACCCAGATGCTACCTACAGCATTCATATAGATAACGACGGCGATGCTGTTGAAGATATTACATTTGCGTTTAACTTTAAAAGCATGCTTCCTAATGATAATCAAGGTGTGCAATTAACTGTTGGACCTGAAGGTAATCAACGAACAGTTTCGGTACCACTTAAAAATGTTGGCGGCGTGGCTGCAGGTGATGACAGCGCAGCAAATTTTAGTGAATCATACACAATGACCATGATTAGCGGCGCGCAGCGTACTGGCGAAACAACGGTATTAAATAACACTGCATCAAACTCAAGCTCATTTTCTAAACCGCTTGATTATGTAGGTGATAAAACATTTGGATCGATGAGTGATTATCAAACTTATGCTGACCAATTTGTTTATCAGGTTTCAATTCCTAACTGTGAAAACATGGCACAAGTTTTTGTAGGACAACGAAAAGACCCATTTGTAGTTAACCTAGGTAAAACATTTGATTTAGTTAACTATGTACCTGTAGAAGGTGATAGCGCCCCAGGTGCTGGTGACGGCGGTGGTTTCCCAGGTGGTATAACGCAATCTGCTGATAACGACGATCTTGCAGATAAAAACGTCACATCAATCGCTATCGAAATACCAAAGAGTTGTATTGTTGGTGAAGGTAACGGTGTAATTGGCTCGTGGACAACGGCAAGCTTACCTCAAGCACGTGTATTAAACCCAAATGCTAAATTTGCTAATAATGCGGTAAACGGTGGTGCATTAACTCAGGTCTCACGCCTAGGTAGCCCACTTGTAAATGAGCTTGTAATTGGCATTAAAGACAAAGACGCATTTTCAACAGCGCACCCTAAAGATGATGCACAATTCTTAGATTATGTATCTCACCCAGCACTACCAGAGTTATTAAATATTTTGTTTAAAGATGCGGTTAATACAACACTAGATACTAACTTTGAAACTCTGGCACCCACTAACTTCCCGCGTACTGATTTAATCACTGCATTTTTAACGGGTTTTGCAGACGTTAATCAGCAAGCAACTGTAACACCTTCAGAAATGCTGCGTTTAAATACAGGCATTGCAGCAACAGCGCAAGCTGATCAATCTGCATTTGGTGTAGCGGGTAATGATTTAGCCGGCTTCCCAAATGGTCGTCGCCCGGGTGATGATGTGGTTGATATTGCACTTCGTGTTGTGATGGGTCGTTTATGTCATCCTATTCCTGTAAATGGTGAAGACACTGACTTAGGCCTTTGTACACCAGAGGATGCTAATACGGGTACAGTTCCATTTACTGATGGCGCACCTATTGATGCAACAATGATGGACTCAACATTCCCATACCTTGCAACACCTATTGCGGGATCTAAATAAGGAGTTAACTGATGCGTAATTTAAAAACTACCCATATTTGTGTTCTCCTCAGTGCATTAACATTGGGTGCATGTAGTAGCGATGACGATAAAAAACAACCTACAACGGTTGTAAACACAGCGCCGACCGCAAGTGATGCAATGCTAACTACACAAACAGAAGTAAGCATTACCGATATGCTCAGCGCAAGCGATAATGATGGCGATTCGCTTACTTACTCATTAACAAGTGAACCAACTCTTGGAACTGTTACCGTTAATAGCGATGGTAACTTTACCTATACACCAAATAAAGAAGTGACAGGTTCAGATAGTTTTATGTTTGGTGTAAGTGATGGCGTTAATTCGCAAGTAACTGCAACAGTAAACATTACAATTGACGCACTACAAGTCGACTTTGCTCAATTTGCAACCGATGCATTTAATCAAGCGCCAAATGCAGAGCCGTTAACTGTTAACGGTCGGGTGTTTACAAACACAGATACCGATGTTGATGGATTAATTTCAACAAACGGTAACTAACCAAGTCATTAAGCTGACAGGCCATGGATGGCTTTTTTCAAAGGATATTTATAATGCATTTATCAATTTTTAAGTCCGTCGCATTTATTACTTTATGCCTAACACCCTTTGCGTTGAGCGCTGCGCCTTTTACCCCAAAAGATGATGCAGTTATTGCCAAAAGTAATTCAACATTTAGTGCCTCTCTCTCTGTTGACGAAATAAATACTTTAGTGACTAATAGCCAATATGCAGGCCAAACAGAGCGCTTACAAGGGCTACTTAAAACCCGCTTAGCTCAGTTATATAACCAAACACCCACGTCTCAAATTGGTTACTTATATGCTCGTGTTTTACAAAAAGAGCACCTTTTTGACGAAGCAATTAACGTTGCCAACAACGTTTTGATTACCGAACCAAAGCACAGTAATAGCCATTTGTTGCTGGCCAATATATTGATGACCCAAGGTGAATTTACAAAAGCAAAACAACACTGTGTTGCCTTGATTGGTCAAGTAAGCACCATTACTGCTAGCACTTGTGTGCTAGACGTACAAAGCCAGCATGAAAGTGTTTTAGACAGCTACCAAGCATTAGTAAAAATTATAAACAATAACCAAACTAGTTTAGCTACAAACCATGTTTTAAGTGAAATGAGCTACCGTCTAAGTAACTACAAGCAAGCTTTGTCTCACTTACAAAGCGTAGATTTAGTTCAAGCTCCTGTGAGCCTCATTGTGTTATGGGCCGATATTCAAATTGCGCTAAATCAACCTCAACAAGTATTAAATACATTAAGCGTACTGCTTCCAGATAAAAGTAATTTAGAAGATGCTATTTTGCTAAGGCTTTCAATCGCAGAAAAAAAACTAAATAAACGCGATAAAAAATGGCAAAATACAATGGCGAAAAGAGTTACACTTAGAGAGCTTCGTAAAGATTCTTTTCATGCAAGTGACTTAGCTAAATATTACCTTGATGTACAACAAAATCGTGAAAAAGCACTTTACTGGGCTCATATTAATTGGCAACAGGCTAAAATGAGCACCGATGAGCAATTACTTATTAAAGCAAAAGCGATGCAACGAGATACACTATGAAAACGCCTTATCTATTTATACTCACTTTAATGCTGTGTATTTTCTCAACTTACAGCTTTTCCCATCAACTAAGTACAAGTTATATAACCCTAAATAGCAAGAACGATAACGACACCAACAAAAGCCAATACACGGGTACCTGGCAAGTTAATATCGCCGACTTAGAGCACGCAGTGCCTCTAGATTTAGATAAAAACGGGCAAATTTCGTGGGCTGAAATAAAAGCAAAACGCAGCTCAATTAATAACTTCATTACAGAAAGTTTAAATATCACGCAAAACGCGCAAGCATGCCCTTTAAAAAGTGAAGGTATCTATCAGCTAGATAACCATTTTAACCAGCCTTATTTGGTGATTCCGCTGCTGTTTAGCTGCAATGATAGTGAAACAATCTCTCTTTCGTATTCTGCTTTTTTTAAAACCGATGCTAATCATAAATCTGTTGTAAATATAAACGGTGTATCTCGTGTATTTAATATCAACGAGGCACAACAAACATTTAGCTTTGAAAAATCCAGTTATTTAAGCACGTTCAATCAATACGTTTATCAAGGTGTTTTACATATTTGGATAGGTATTGATCATATTTTATTTTTAATCGCCCTATTACTTACCTGTGTTTTAAAACGTAGTAACAAAACATGGCAAGGTATTAGCTCTAAAAAACACATTATTAAACACACAGCATGGATAGTAACCGCGTTTACGCTTGCGCACTCTATTACGCTTACAGCAACAGCTATGAACTTAGTCTCACCAAATAGTCGCTGGGTAGAGCTTGGAATTGCTATATCGGTTTTATTTGCAGCATTAAATAATGTGTGGCCGTTGGTACTTCGTTTAGGTTGGCTTACTTTTGCTTTTGGTTTACTGCACGGCATGGGATTTGCGAGCGTACTTGGCGAGCTTGGCCTGTCGAGCGACTATCAACTGCTCAGTATTTTGGCGTTTAATTTAGGCGTCGAAATCGGTCAACTTAGTATATTACTGATAGCCTTACCAATACTCATTTATGTACGACACTACACTTGGTATAAAAAGTGGTTAATGCCAATGGGCTCCGTTGCTATCGCAATCATTGCACTTCAGTGGTCAATCGAGCGTTTTTAAATAGTATAAATAAAAAAGCTAGCCAAAATATTGGCTAGCTTACTTTTTAGTTATCTATTTTGAGCGTTACTGCGCTTCATCAAATGGCATCAGTAATGTTTTCATTGCAGGGCGAAGCGCTATGAGTACCGTTTCTTCGGTTAGCTCAGGGTAAAGTAACTTTCTAAGTAATAACCCCGCCATCATCGAAAAAATAACATTAATTCGGCTTTCAAGTTCAAGCTCATCAATGTCTTTGAGCGCACTTCGCTCGCTTGCTAAAAGCTGCCTCATGCGCCCTCTTGCTTGAATATCGGTTTCACGCAAAAGAGTAGCGACTTTAATATTACGACCCGCTTCTGCCATCATATCTAAATCGATAACACATGAGCCTGTATCCATGTGTCTTTGCACGCCAATATTTAAGCCATCTAAAAGAGCCGCCAAAACATCACCAGGGTGATCTTCAAACTTTTGAAAGATAGAGAACATTTCTTCCATGTCTTTTTCAATAATGCTTTCTATAATCGCCTCTTTGCTTTCAAAGTAATTATAAATATGGCCTGCACTCATCCCTGCCGTTTTAGATATTTCTGCCATACCTGCACCGTGGTAACCTTTACGGCGAAAACACTCTGCAGCAGCTGATAAAATTTGTTCGCGCCTAGCTTGCGCTATAGCGGGATCTGTTTGCCTTTTTGCTTTAGGCTTCATGTTCAACTCCACTACCAAGTCATAAACTCAGTAAAGCAAGAGCTATAAATAGTCTCGCTATATAAATATGTAATGCGGCTTTAAAAGCCGCAAATATTATTTCTCTACCTGAGTTGTTTCACTGGCTACATTCCATCCGCCACCAAGCGCTTTGTACAAGTTAATTTGACTCGCAAGATATGCTTGCTGACCCGCAATTAACTGCTGCTGCGCGCCGTACCACGTACGCTGAGCATCAAGTACTTGCAAGTAGCTATCTGCGCCTTTTTCATAACGCATTTTTGATAAATCAAACGTGATTTGTCGACTACTTATAAGCATATCAAGGGCACTTAATTGCTCTTGGTAACCTTCTCTATCAGCAAGTGCATCGGCAACTTCGCGAAACGCATTTTGAATTTTTTGCTGATACGTTGCCACTGCAATTTTTTGATCGGCTTTTGCTACATCAAGATTTGCTTGGTTACGTCCCATATTAAAAATAGGTAAGCTAATTGTAGGCACAAAACTCCATGTACCCGAGCCTGAATCAAACAAGCCACTTAAGTCACTTGAAGCTGACCCCGCATTGGCAGTTAAGCTTATGCTTGGATAAAACGCCGCACGAGCAATACCAATATTGGCATTAGCAGCAAGCATTAAATGCTCAGCGGCTTTAATATCAGGGCGCTGTGATAACAGGTCAGACGGTAAACCAACGGGTACTTCTGGCATACTGATCAAGTTAGTCAGGTCTTTATTAGGTAGTAAATCAGCTGAAACAGATTTACCTACTAATAAATCTAAGGCACTTTTATCACGCTTTAACAAACGTTTGTACGTTGCTATGTCTACTTTTGCCGTAGCAACTGTGCTTTTAAGCTGCTCAAGAGTAATAGAAGACGTCGCACCTAAATCAAAGCTTTTTTGCGTAAGCGATAATGACTCTTGCTGAGAGGTAAGCGTTTCTTTTGCAAGCTCTAGCAGTTGCAAATCAGTTGCATAATTTAGCCACGCATTTGCCAACTCTGAAATTAAAGACACCTGCGTGCTGTATTGACTAAGCTCTGTAGAGTATAAGTTTTGCAGTGCTTGCGCTGATTGGTTACTTACCTTGCCCCAAATATCTAACTCGTAAGAGGTAATACCCACTGTTGCACTGTATTGCGAGCTAATAGCTGCATCGCCAGTACCTGATAAGTCAGCCGGTAAACGCTGGCGCGTACCTGAGGCATTTAAATCAAGGGATGGATACAAAGCAGAGTCTTCAATTTGATATAAACCACGCACACGCTGCACATTAAGCACTGCAATTTGCATGTCTTTGTTATGCTCAAGGCTTTGACTAATTAACGTTTGTAGTTTTTCGTCATTAAAAAACTGCTGCCAATTTAATTGCTGCGCAGCGCTTTGCCCAGTATCTGATGCATAAGCATCAGATACTGGTAAAGCAAGGTCTTTTTGCTCTGGCGCTAGTTGGCAACCACTTAGCACCAATAAAGCAATTGCACTTAGGCTGAATGTTTTAATGCTCATTCTGCGCTCTCCTTCGTAGTCTCTTTAGCTTTGCCAGGAAATACACGGCGCACTAACACAAAGAATAACGGTACAAAAACAACAACTAATATTGATGATGCAAGTGTGCCGCCAATAATCGAAATACCTAACGCATTTTGCGCACCAGAACCCGCGCTTGAGGCAATAGCAAGCGGTAAAACACCACAAATAAAGGCCATCGAAGTCATAAGTATTGGACGCAAACGAAGGCGAACAGCAGCAATAGTCGCATCAACTAAGCCAAGCCCTTCTTCCATTTTATGAATCGCAAACTCTACAATCAGTATCGCATTTTTAGATGCCAAACCAATGGTGGTCAACAAGCCTACCTGCAAGTAGATATCGTTAGATAAGCCACCGCCAAGCGCTGCCATAATTGCACCAAATATACCCAGTGGCACAATCATCATTACCGCAAACGGTACCGACCAACTTTCATAAAGCGCGGCTAAACATAAAAATACAAATAACAGCGATAGGCCATATAGTAGAGGTGCTTGACCGCTACTAGAGCGCTCTTGGAATGAAATACCGGTCCACTCAGACGAAATACCATTTGGTAATTGTTTAACTAAACGCTCCATTTCATCCATTGCTTGGCCTGTACTGTAACCTGGCGCTGCACTACCTTGAATTTCCATTGCTGAAAAACCATTGTAACGCTCTAAACGCGGCGAACCATACGTCCAGTAGGCACTAGCAAACGCTGAAAAGGGCACCATATCGCCATTATCATTGCGTACATACCACTTATTTAGATCCTCAGGCACCATGCGAGATTGTACATCACCTTGCATATACACTTTTTTCACTCGACCACGGTCAATAAAGTCATTCACATAACTACTACCCCATGCTGTCGAAAGTGTACTGTTAATATCGTTTTGCGACACACCAAGCGCTTCGGCTTTTGCCAAATCTGTATCAAGTTGTAGCTCTGGCATATCTTCTTGTCCATTTGGACGCACGCCCGCTAAAATTGGACTTTGGCTTGCTAAACCTAATAACTGATTTCGTGCAGCTAAAAGTGCCTCATGGCCAAGGCCTACACGGTCTTGTAAGAAAATATTAAAGCCATTAGCAGTTCCCAGCTCAACAATTGCAGGTGGCGGAAAGGCAAAAACAAATGCTTCTTTTATCGTTGAAAAGTAGCCCATCGCTTTACCTGCAACACCTTGAACAGATAACTCGTCACGCTGACGCTCATCCCAATGTTTAAGATTTATAAAGGCAATTGCTGAGTTTTGACCAGAACCTGCAAAACTAAAACCAGTCACGGTTAAAATACCGTTTACTGCTTCAGATTGATCGTTTAAAAAGTGATTTTCTACCTTTTTAACAACCTCAAGCGTTTGCTGTGTTGTAGAACCCGCTGGTAATGAAACTTGGTTAAATAAAATACCTTGGTCTTCGTCTGGTAAAAACGCCGTTGGTAAATGCGAAAATACATACACCATGCCACCCACTATCACCGCGTAAATAAGTAAATAACGCTTAGAGTGGTTGATCATTCGGCTAACAAAGCCTTGCGCACCGCTATTAGTTTTATCAAACCCACGGTTAAAGCCAGAGAAAAATTTGCCAATAAATGAGGTGTTATCGTGAACGTGGCTTGGTTTTAAAAGCGTTGCACACAATGCAGGTGTTAAAATAAGTGCCACCAATACCGAAAGACCCATCGCCGATACCAGTGTAATAGAGAACTGACGATAAATAATACCGGTAGAACCACTAAAAAATGCCATTGGAATAAATACAGCCGAAAGCACCATAGCTATACCTACCAGCGCGCCTTTAATTTCATCCATAGATTTTCGTGTTGCTTCAAGCGCTGAGAGTTTTTCCTCGGTCATTAAGCGCTCTACGTTTTCTACAACAACGATTGCATCATCTACCAATAATCCTATGGCAAGTACCATCGCAAACATCGTTAGTGTATTTATTGAATAACCAAAGGTGTATAAAATACCAAACGTACCAAGTAAAACTACAGGCACGGCAATAGTTGGAATAAGTGTTGCCCTAAAGTTTTGTAGGAACAAATACATAACTACAAATACTAAAACAACGGCTTCAATTAAAGTGTGAATAACTTTTTCGATAGAGAGCGATACAAATGGCGTTGTGTCGTAAGGTACAACCGCATCTAACCCTTCAGGAAAAAATGGCTTTAACTCTTCAATTGCTTTTTTAACACCTTCAGCTGTATCAAGTGCGTTCGCGCCACTGGCTAATTTGATACCTAAGCCTGATGCTGGTTGTCCATCGTAACGTGCAACAACACGGTAGCTTTCACCGCCAAGCTCTACTCTAGCAACGTCCTCTAGACGCACAAAAGAGCCATCTGGATTGGTTTTAACTAAGATTTGTTCAAATTGCTCTGGCGTTTGTAATCGGCTTTGCGCCGTTACTGTAGCATTAAGCTGCTGACCATCAACCGCTGGCATACCACCAAGTTGACCAGCAGATACTTGTGCATTCTGTGCAGAAATAGAGGCGCTGATGTCGGCAGGTGTAAGCTGATAGTTTTGTAGTTTTGCAGGGTCTAACCAAATACGCATCGCGTACTGAGAACCAAACAGCTGTACTTCACCTACGCCTTCAACACGCGAGACAACGTCTTGCACGTTTGATGAAACATAATCGCCAATATCAATATTGGTCATGCTGCCATCTTTAGACACAAAAGCATAAACCATTAAAAAGTTACGCGCTGATTTTGCAACTACCACACCTTGCCTTTGTACGGCTTCTGGTAATAGTGGAGTTGCTGTAGCTAGTTTATTTTGCACTTGAACTTGTGCAATATCAGGGTCAGTTTCAGCGCTAAACGAAAGTGTAAGCGTAGCAGAACCACTCGACTCAGACGTAGATGACATATAAAGCAAGCCATCAAGCCCTTTCATTTTTTGCTCAATAACTTGCGTTACCGTATCTTCAAGTGTTCGTGCAGATGCACCAGGGTACGTTGCAGTAATACTCACTGCAGGTGGTGCAATTGAAGGATACTGCGAAATAGGTAAACTCCTAATCGCCAAAATACCTGCAAGCATCACTACAATAGCGAGTACCCAAGCAAATATCGGTCTATCGATAAAAAATCGTGACATTAAAACTCTCCGTTATTGCGCTTGATCGGCTTTAGCAGACGATTGAATTTCAGATGGGTTCACAGGTGCACCAGGGCGGATTTTTTGTAAACCTTCAACTATTAACTTATCGCCATCACTTAGGCCATCAGTAACAAGCCAATCAGAACCAATAGTTCTATCTACTTTTAATACGCGGCTTTCTACTGTGTTGTCTTTACTGACAACCATTGCTGTTGGTTCGCCTTTTGAATTACGGCTAACGCCACGTTGCGGAGCTAAAATAGCACCCGCTTTAACACCTTCCACAATAGAAGCTCGAGCATACATGCCAGGCAGTAATAATTTTTCTGGGTTTGAAAATTTAGCACGCAGTGTTACTGAGCCAGTACTTGGATCAACGGTCACTTCAGAAAACTGTAATGTGCCTTTATGAGGATAAATAGAGCCATCTTCCATAATAAGTTCAACGTCAGTTTGATTAGCCGAATCGACAGTTAGAGCACCTGATGATATTGCTTTTTTAAGTTGGGTAAGCTCATTACTTGATTGTGTTAAATCGATATAAATTGGATCTAACTGAGTTACTGTAGCAAGTGCTGTACTTTGATTGGCACTTACAAGTGCACCCACTGTTACGCTTGATTTACTAATTTGACCACTAATAGGAGAAGAGACGTGGCTGTAATCGAGATTAATTTGCGCTGATTTTAACTGCGCTTTAGCTGTTAATAATTCAGCATTAGCTTGCTTGTATGCGGCATCTGCTTCATCAAAATCTTGTTGGCTCACGGCTTTAATTTTTAAAAGTTCTTTATAACGCGATGCTTTTGATTTAGAGCTGGCAATGCTTGCCTCTGCGCGCGCTACGCTTGCTTCACTTGCTGCTAAGTCTGCTTCAAATGTAGCAGGGTCTATTTGATACAGTGCTTGGCCTTGTTTAACCTCATTACCTTCAACAAATAAACGAGATTGTACAATACCACTTACTTGTGGACGAATTTCAGCAATTTGAAATGCACTAATGCGACCAGGAAGTTCTTTTTTGAGAGTAAGCGCTTGGCTTTTTACTGTAATTACACCCACTGGGACAGCTTTAGGAGCTGAAGCTTGTGACTGCTCAGCAGCCTGATCACAACCAGTTAAAGCAACAGAACCGACGAGGGCTGACAATACAAATAAAGCGATGCGGGAACGCTGCATGTTAAATACCTTTTAGTTTAGAGTGAACGATCATTCTAAATTAAAATGCGCTGATAATGAATCTTAATAAGGAGAAATTTACACTATTGAGTACAATATACGCCTTAGGTAGCATTTAATGTTAATTTGATGAAAATAGAATCAAAGCTGTTTGAAAATAAAGCAATTAAACAGATTGAAATAACCACTCCTTTTAAGCACAAAACTTTTAAATAGGCACAAAAAAGCCAAGCTAAAAACAACTTGGCTAGTTATATAAACGACTATCTTACTTTTTTAAAGGAGGGTGTCGTTCTGTGGATTAATAACTCTTGAAACTAACAACTGCTCTACCCTAATGCCCTCTACATCAACAACTTCAAACTTAAAGCCTGAAAAAGTTAAATGCTCTGCACGTTTAGGGATTCGCTTCATACTGTAAATTAAAAATCCAGCGACAGTTTCATAGTGCATCTGATCTGGAAATTCTTCTATATCAAGTACCTTTGCTAAATCGGTAATTGGAGTTAACCCATCTACAAGCCATGAATTTTTATCGCGCTCTATAATTAATTCATCACCTTGATGAGTAATTAAATCACCCATAAACCCTTTCATTAAGTCTTTAACCGTTACAATACCTACCGAAAGCGCGTATTCGTTTACGACAACAGCAAATGGCTTTGCTGCGCTTTTAAACGCATTTAAAGCTTCTGATAGGCTTAATGTTTCAGGTAAGTAAAAAACATCTTTATCAATCAGCTCATCGTTTATATTGGCGGCTTCGCCTTTGAGTACTTGTCGTAAAATATCTTTAGATTCAACAGAGCCATGCAATTTATCTAAATTTCCTGACACTACTAAAAAGTGATTATGAGGGTGATCAATAATTTTGGTCGCAATATCATGGCTAGATTCGTTTAAATCAAAATAGACAATTTGGTCGCGTGGCGTCATTACGCTTGATAAAAACCGCGCTTCTAGGTCAAACACATTACCAATGAGTTCATACTCTTGCTTTTGCAAACTACCATATGCAGCACCCGCTTCCATCATGGCAACAATGTCCTCAGTTGTAACGTTGTCTTCTCGCTCAGCAGGCACTTTAAATAAGTGCAGCACAAAGTTCGTTACCCCATTAAAAAACATCACTAGCGGAGTTAAGGCAAAGGTTACCCAGCGCATTATTGTAACGACTCTAACAGCGACAGCTTCTGGCATGATCATCGCTAAACGTTTTGGCATTAAATCGGCGAACAAGATAAACAGAGATGTAATAGTAAAAAATGAGAATAAAAAGCTAATTTTTTCTAAGTGTGCACCTTGATAAAAAAGCACTAAAACACTTTCAACATAAGGCGATAAAGCCTGCTCACCCACAATACCACCCAATATCGCAATCGCGTTGAGTGCAATTTGGATCATGGCAAAAAAAGCCCCTGGATTTTCTTGTAGCTTTAATACCGCTGCTGCTTTTATATTTCCTTCATCTGCCATTACTCGCAGTTTTATTTTACGCGACGCTGCAATTGCTATTTCTGACATAGCAAACAACGCACTGATCAAGATCAATAAGCTAATCCCGATTAAATCACCCATTTAACGCTCCAATAAGTTAGCGCTTTTTTAAACAAAAAGCAGCTGGATTATAATCGGTTTTTTAAACGCAGCAATTTATATTTACGAAATATATTTAAGCTATTAATTTTCAATTATTTAAGAGGTAAAACAGTGAGTTTAAAGTGCTTAAATTTTATTAAAGGCAACTTTTAATTGAGAAACTAAAGCCGGATCCATATTTATATTACAGGCAAAAAATAACGGAGACTGAGTTGTGTTTAAATCAAGTAATGGTTCTAGTAACTCAAGCTTAGGCTCTGTTTTAACTCGATAGTTAAATTGCTTTTTGTTGAGGATAACAAAATCAAGTATATGGTGACGAGTGCTTATGAGTTTATCTATTTTATCTAGGCTATCGATGAGTAATAAATGCTTGCTTTCACTAAAGCCCCTTTCAAGCAAATAATGATGACTAAAGTTATCACGCAGTACTGCTATTTTGTATTTTTTAGCATCATTGAGAGTGTTTAACTTTATACCTCTGGATTTTAGACCATAAATGGCAGAGTCAAAGCTTTCCAGTTCGCCTACCTAGTTAAACTTACTTTCTCTATTAGGTAATCGAACAATCGAAAATATACAGGTGTTTTTATCGCGTAGCGCTGCATTGTAGGATATGGCCCAACTATGCGCCAACATAGTGTAGTTTATACCTGTACCTTCTAGCGCTTTATGAACTTTTTCGACAGAGCGGCCAACGAGTTTGTTATCTTCATTAATATACTGAAAGTCCGGAAATACTTCCGTTACTATTGTAATTTCAGCTGCATCAACTTTAATACAGCTAATGAACAATAAAAAGATCAACAATTTCATCTAGCGAGGCCTCAACCAACTCATTATATGTATTTAATAAATATAGCTGAGGCTTTATGAACTGCTAGTTTTTAGTTATGTAATGCACACTTATACGCTGATAGTGCTAGTATCTATAGCTTCTACAGCTTACTTGTTCATTGCACTAATTAAAAAGGCTGAAATTTTAGCGCCTTCTCTAAGTGTAGTTTCTGAGCTTGATTGACCAACTAAAGAGCTGTCGGTAAATGGCGCTATCTCCATCATATCTGCACCCGTAATAGGAAACTCATCCGCAATGGCTGATAAAATATCAAGCGCATGCTGAGGCGTTAAACCGTGATGCTCTGGCGTACCTGTGGCGGATGCAAATTCAGCATCAAGTGCATCAATATCAAAGCTTACGTATATTTCATCAACGTTATCGGCTTTTAATTGTGCAATAGCGTCGGCAGCAACCGCTGCTGCGCCGCGTTCAATGATTTCATGTGCCCAGTGCTGTTTAACACCAAAAGTATTTTCCCAATGCGCTTTAGGCTTACCACTTGAGCGAATACCAAATTGTATTAAATGATGCGGCGCCGGTAAAAACTCTAGTATATGTGTACACCAAGAGCCAAAGCATAAATCTATGCCTAAGCGCTCAACAAGTAAATCGGTATGCGCGTCAAAGTGAATAATAGCCGTGCGCTTACCTTGCTCACGTTTTGCTTTTAAGTACGCTTTAGTAAGTGGGTAACTAATTGAGTGATCGCCACCAATACCAAATAATCCTTTATCTTTAAACGTTGCGTAAAAACTGTCGCACACATCCTCAGTGATTGATAACGGGCTTACGTAATAGTCGTTATCTTCATCACCATATAAGGCTTTTTGGCAATTAGAAATGGTTGCATCATTTAGGTATTTGTCATGAAGTAAATGTGGGATCACACGTACATCACCTAAATCAAACGAATGACACTGAGGTTGCTGATCAATTAATGCTGAGCGCACAAACAACGGCCCCCAGTTTGCGCCGCGTAATATCCCACCGCCACAGTCTGAACTAATACCTAACATAACGGCTTTATGTGGTGAGTTTGGTAATTCGTTTAAAGACTCGCGCCACAAATTATCAACGTTTTCAGTTTGTCCATAAAGTTTATTACGCAGTGCGGCTTTGCGCTCTTTTGCAGTATTTACTGTGTATACGCCATCACCCGGTGCGCACAAACAGTGCTCAACTTTGTTTTTAAATGCTTCAAATTGTGTGCTCATAATAAACTCCTTCGGTTTTTATTCTGTACGTAGCTAATTACTTTTGAGTAGTTATGCAAAATCACTAAAAATGCCTAAACTTCAAATAAATGCCACTTTGCTAAATAAGTCAGTGCTTAATATAAGTAAACACGTTAGTTTTTACGTGTTCACTAAAAATTTAAGCCATTGAATTTATTTGATATTAATTAAAATCTGTAATCATCCATTTAATCGTAGTTACGCGCTTGAGTGATACTTATTATGTCTGCTTGAACATGTCAACAGCGCAACAAGGCTACGTATATAAGTACTTGAGTGAATATTCATAGTTGGTGAATAAATCAAATTAGCCCTTAAAATTATTAAGGCTTTATTGGAAGAGTTAAGACAAAACGGACAATCGTCCTGTACTTGATAAACGTTTCTAGCAATCATGCTAGATTGACAACAAATTATTATAAAAGGCTTAGCTATGGAAAAGGTATTTCACTTAGGACTATGTATTGACGATCTTAAAGGTGCAAAACTTGCGATTGTACCGGGCGATCCAGATCGTGCAGCACGTATTTCACAATTCCTAGACAACCCAACCTGCCTTGCTCAAACTCGCGAGTTTCATGTTTATTTAGGTCAATTAAACGGCCACTCTGTGGTTATATGTTCTACAGGTATTGGTGGTCCATCTACGTCGATTGCAGTAGAAGAATTAGCACAACTTGGCGTGCGTAAATTTTTACGTATTGGTACAACCGGTGCAATTCAGCCACACATTAACGAAGGCGAAATTTTAATTAGCCAAGCGTCTGTACGTTTAGATGGAGCTAGCCAACATTTTGCACCACTTAGCTACCCTGCTGTATCTGACTTTTATGCAACACAAGCTATGGTACAAGCATGTAAAAACCTAAATATCGATTTTCATATTGGCATTACTGCATCAAGCGATACATTCTACCCAGGGCAAGAGCGTTACGATACGCACTCTGGTTACGTTCCTAAATCACTACAAGGTAGCTGCGAAGAGTGGCAAAAATTGGGCGTGATGAACTACGAAATGGAATCGGCAACATTATTTACTATGTGTGCAGCCCTTGGATTACAAGCAGCATGTGTAGCAGGCGTACTTGTTAACCGTACTCGCCAAGAAATACCAAATGTAGACCACGGTGAAATTGAGCGTAAATCTGTAGCAGTAGTATTAGAAGCAGCTAAAGTATTACTTGATTGATACAGGTTATAGCAGTCAGTGAGTTAATTCGATAGAATGACTCGCTTTAATAAAGCACAGCTCCGGCTGTGCTTTATTGTATGCAAGCCACTATTTAAGTGGTGCGCTAATTACTTTAAGTGCAGGTAAATGCGTAAAACTGGCAAGTACAGCTTTTGCCACTTGCGACTGGTTTTCACGACCCGCTGTTTCGAGCAATGTTATTCCCTTCACCGTACTTTCGTTAAAGCTAAGCCCAGCTAAAAAGAACTGACTTAGTGCACTTTGTAGTGGCGATAAACTTGGACTGTAAGCTGCATTTTCGGCGTAACTTCCGTAAAAATCACCATCACTAAATGTACTTATTTTTACGGCGCTAAAGTTTTGGCTGTAAGGCACGTACGCATTAAGTGCAAAACGCGCAAGGGTTTCATCAAGGTCTTCAGCGCTAAAATTACCTTGCTGTGGTTTTGGGTTAAATAAGCTAAATTCGTTACCTAAATCGGTAGGTCCAAATGAATGCGGCAGTAATTCAACAAGTTTAAATTGCTGATCAGGAAGTAAAATATCAAACTCTTTCGCATCAGCTAGTTCGTTCATAAACTGGCGACAATACCCACAAGGCGCATCGCTAATAGCAATTTTAACTATTTTTTTAGCGCCGTTTAACCATGCGTTATTTATAGCCGATTGCTCTGCATGAACCACTAAACTCAATGCTTGATGATCAAACTCTACATTTGCACCAAAGTAAAAGCTTACCTCACCCTTTTCATCAAGTGCTTTAACAATTGCGCCTACATGAAAATCTGACACTGGCGCAACAGCATACTCAGAAGCTAAAGGTACTAAACCTTGTAGTAATACATCATCAGACACATTGAGTTGCGCGCATAACGCTTTAATATTATTAGAATTTAATATGCCACGTTGTGATTTTAATTGACTACGTAATGACGCTGTTTGCGCTACGCTTAATGTGAAGTGCGAATTTGTAAGTGCTGTATCTTGCTGTACAGTAAAAGTTGCTGAAGCCATAATATTTTTTAATTATTCAATGGCTAAGTAGTTTAAAAGGTTAGGGTGTTAAATACCAGACTATTTAACGCAAAAAAAGGGAGCACATCGCGTGCTCCCTTTTAATACCAATAGGTATACCTAACAAAATAAAGTGTTAGCCGGTATTACGCATACCTGCAGCTATACCTGTCATCGTGATCATTAACGCATTATCAATGTCACCTTCGTTTCGTTTTTCCTCTGAGCGAGCACGGCGTAAAAGCTCAACCTGTAATAGGTTAAGTGGATCGGTGTACGGATTACGTAAACTAATCGACTCCTTAATCCAAGGTTGTTCGGCGAGTAGGCTTTTTTGTGGGCTAAGTGATTGCACCAAGCTAATCGCTTCTTGAAGCTCTTTACGAAGTGTTACACCCAATGGTTTGTACATATCTTCCACCAGCGCATTATCGTAATGCTCACTCAACCAGCAATCGGCTTTACTAAATACCATTTCTAGCATTTCTAGGCGCGATCTAAAGAATGGCCACTGTAGGCTCATTTCGTTTAGGGTTTCTGCGCCGTACTTATTAAGCGCAGCTTTTAAGCCAGTTAACGCACCTAACCATGCAGGAAGCATTAAACGGTTTTGGCTCCACGCAAAAATCCATGGAATAGCACGCAGGCTTTCAACACCACCATTAGGATTACGTTTTGCAGGACGCGATCCAAGCGGCAACTTAGACAGCTCAAGCTCAGGCGTTGCCATTCTGAAGTAAGGTACAAAGTTTTCATCGTGGCGAACTACATTACGGTAGTGTTCACACGACTCCTCACTTATTAGCTTCATTACTTCGCGCCACTGCGGTTTTGGTTCCGGCGGCGGTAATAAGTTACTTTGTAGTACTGCGCCTGCGTAAATATTTAAGCTTTGCAGTGCTACATCGGGTAAACCAAATTTAAAGCGGATCATCTCGCCTTGCTCGGTTACACGCAAACCACCTTTTAACGAACCTGGCGGTTGTGAATGCAGCGCTTGTGCAGCAGGTGCGCCACCACGCCCTACTGTGCCACCACGTCCGTGGAATAAAATAAGTTCAATACCACGCTCATCAGCAAGCTGCACTAGTTTATCCATAGCTTCGTACTGCGCCCAACCTGCTGCCATCATGCCGGCATCTTTAGCAGAATCAGAGTAACCAATCATTACATTTTGGGTGTTTTTAATGTGCCCGCGATACCAAACATTATCAAGTAATGTAGTAATTACATCACTGCCTGCGTTTAAATCGTCGAGTGTTTCAAATAACGGTGCTACTGGTAAATCAAAGCTACAGCCGCTTTCTTTTAGCAATAATTGTACTGCTAAAATGTCTGATGCTGTTCGCGCCATCGAAATAATATACAAGCCAAATGTTTGTTCGTCTTGCTTAGCAATAACATCAAAGGTGTCTAGCACTTCTTGAACATCAGGGCTTGGTTGCCAATGTTTTGGAATAAGCGGTCTGCGAGAGTTAAGTTCAGTAAGTAAAAAAGCTTGTTTATCTTGCTCTTGCCATTGGTTGTAGTCGCCTAAACCTAAATAACGAGTCAGCTCAGAAAAAACATCGCTGTGACGAGACGAGTCTTGGCGCACATCGAGTTTAGCTAAACGCAAGCCAAAGCTATTAATACGGTAGAGTAAATCAAGCAATAAGCCATCTGCAACTACTTTCATATTACACTTTAATAACGAGCGGTAGCAGACCTCTACAGGGTGCTTAAGCTGATTAATATCGGTAATTAAATCTTGTGAATCGCTACGCTTATTTTTAATTTTAGCGCCCAGGTGAGCCACGGTCTCTGCAACTTGGTTTTTAAGCTTTTTGATCACCGCTCTGTATGGTTCAAAGTCTTGACCTGCCAACTCAATAAGCTCATCACTGGCGTCTGACATAGATAATTCAGCGCATAACGTTTTTAAATCTTGAATATATAAGTTAAGCGCCATCCAACGACCGTGGTCAAGCACCTCTGCTGTAACCTGCGATGTTACAAATGGATTTCCATCACGGTCTCCACCCATCCAAGATGTGAACTCAATCGGGCTGTAATCTTTTGGTAGCTCTAAACTTAATTGCTCTTTAACATTGGCTGAAAATTCACGTAAAAAGCGCGGAACAGCGTGCCAAAGACTGTTTTCGATTACCGCATAACCCCATTTAGCTTCATCAACTGGCGTTGGGCGAGAGCGACGAATGTCGTCGGTATGCCAAGCCTGGCTAATAAGCTGTTCAATACGATTTAAAATAGCGTCTCGCTCTAGCGGTAAGTTATCTTTTCGCTCTAATGACGCTAAGCAATCACTTAGTTCAACATGTTTGTTAATAATAGTACGGCGCGTCACCTCGGTTGGGTGGGCGGTTAATACTAAGTTTATGTGGAGTTTTGAGAGTGTTTCGGCCAAATGATTACTATCTAGCTGGCCTTGTTCTGCTTTTGTAACTAACGTTTTTAATGTTTGAGTGAGAGGGTTTTGTTGACCAAGGCCAACGTCATTAAAACGCGAAACGGTATGAAATTGTTCTGCTACATTAGCAAGGTTTAAAAAATGATTAAATGAACGGGCAACCGGCAAAAGCTCTTCATCACTAAGCGCATGTAAAACGTCTATTAGCGCTTGTCTGTCGTCTTCATTACCACTGCGAGATGATTTAGATAAAGCCCGAATTTCTTCTACTTTATCTAAAATAGCTTGGCCTTGAGCATCCTTAATAGTTTGTCCTAGTAATTGCCCAAGTAAATTTACATTACCTCGCAAGGCGGCATATTGTTCACTCATTTCTCATTCTCCTTTGTTTCGTAGGACACTATTAATATCATCATGAAGAGATATTTAATAGATCCATTTGCAATGTCTTGTCGTAAAAAAGTATATATAAAATAATCACAAAGCAATTACATGATCATTTTTTACGATGGAAACTGCCCTCTTTGCAGCACCGAAATGCAGCAACTAAAACACGTAGACTCTAAAAATCTAATTACGCTTGAAGATCTTAACGCGAGCGACTTTAGTGAACGCTACTCGTATATTGATAAAGACAAAGCAATGAACTACCTGCAAGCCCAAAAGCAATCAGGTGAAATGATTTACGGGCTTGATGTAACGTACGAAGCATGGAAAATAGTGGGTAAACACAGCTGGTTGAAAATTTTTCGCTTGCCAATAATTCGCTTTTTCGCTGACTGCGGATACCTGTTATTTGCAAAGTATAGGCACCCCATCAGTCGCTTTTTGATGCCAAATACTCAGTGCAGTAACGGCCAATGTGGACTAAAAGCAAAAGGTGATAAATGAAAACCATTGTTTTATTCGGCGCAAGCAGTGCCATAGCAAATGCATATATAGAACATTTACAAATAAACACGCCTACTCATCAGATTGTTTGTATTAGTTCAAAAAGCATTGAATCTGACTCTAGTGTTGTCCACCTACACACTGACTACACAAAACAAAGTTTAGCGCGCGTTACTAATTACCTAAAAGAGCAAAATGCCGATATACAACAAGTTATTATATTCAATGGTACACTGCACAACGAAACCCATATGCCCGAAAAAAAGCTGGAGGATTTAGACGCTGAGTATTTTAGCCAACTTCTCAATTCAAACACCCTAACTCCCCTACTTTGCTTGCAGAGTATTTTGCCGCTCTTAACACATAAAACGCAGTGTACTATTACAGCACTTAGTGCGCGTGTGGGCAGCATTAACGACAATAAATTAGGCGGTTGGTATACGTATCGCGCCTCTAAGGCAGCTCTTAACATGCTATTTAAAACCGCAGCGATTGAGCTTTCACGCCGAGCTAAAAATACCAAGCTCGTTTTATTTCACCCAGGGACTACCGATACAGCACTTTCAAAGCCCTTTCAAAAGAATGTACCTGAAGGCAAATTATTTACCCCTGAATTTGTAGCCAAGCAACTATTTGAATTAACAAACAATAACCCTGATTTAAAACTAAACGGTGAGCCTGCTTATTTAGACTGGCAAGGCTCAACCATACCGTGGTAAGGATTTTTAATGCATTTTACTAAAGCGCGTATAGACGCACTTGAAAAACATACCCGTACACATTTAATTAATTCTCTTTCGGGTTTTAAAAGCGCCAATTTAATTGGCACGCAAGACTTACTCGGCAATACCAACTTGTCGATTGTAAGCTCGGTTATTCACCTTGGGGCTAACCCACCTTTAGTCGCCATGATTATGCGCCCTCACAGTGTGCCGCGTCATACGTTTGAAAATATTTTACAAACGGGAACTTACACCATTAATCAAGTGAATAAGTCGATTTATAAACAAGCTCATCAAACTTCAGCCCGTTACGATAAAGACGAGTCTGAGTTTGATGCTACAGGGTTAACGCCTGAATACTTAAACGACTTTGCAGCGCCTTTTGTAAAAGAAAGCCGCTTAAAGTACTCGGTTAAATTTGTAGAAAACCAACATTTAGCCATCAATGGAACTGAGCTCGTTATTGGCGAAATTATGGATGTTTTTGTTGATAAAGCTGCGCTGCAAAGCGATGGTTTCCTAGATTTACAAGCAATTGAAACAGTCGCAGTAACCGGGCTTGATAGCTACCACACAAGCAATAAACTCACGCGTTTACCTTACGCTAAAAAATAATATGACCTTTTAAGAGGCTATAAACTATTAGCCTCTTATCGCATAACATTGAATTTTACCTTGGTATTAATCACACTAGCTAAAAATCCAAGGAGAAAAACATGACTACCATCGGTATTGGTACACAATCGAGCGAACAAGCGTTGGCAAGCCTAAGTAATATGACGCAAACGCTAACCCCTATTGCAGCTGACGAACATTTAGATCGCATAGCCAAAGCGCAAGCTTATATGTTAGCAAACAACATAGATGCAATTTATTTAAACGCTGGCACCAACCTAACCTACTTTACAGGTATGAAATGGTACGCGAGCGAGCGCATGGTTGGCGCAATATTACCGGCCCTTGGTGAAGTACAATACATTGCGCCTTATTTCGAAATTGGTTCACTAAACGGGTTTAAAGTAATAGAGGGGCCTATTCATGGGTGGCAAGAGCACGAAAATCCTTATGCACTTTTTGTTGAAGTACTAAAAAAGTTAAATATTAATGAAAACGCAACCATTGGCATTGATGAAAGCGCACAATTTTTTATATTCGACGGCATTAATAAAGCACAAACGGGTTTAACACTCATAAACGCACAACCTGTAACGGCGCATTGCCGTATGCATAAATCAATTCACGAGCTTAGCTTAATGCAGCGCGCGATGGATATGACCTTAGCCGTACATCAAGCCACAGCAAGCATGCTTTATGAGGGAATAACCACCACCGAAGTAGAAGCCTTTATTAAGCAAGCACATCAAAAAGTAGGCGCGCCAGGTAACTATTTTTGTATTGTTTTATTTGGTGTTGCAACGTCTTTTCCGCACGGTGTTAAAGATGCCCAAGTACTTAAAAAAGGCGATATGGTATTAATTGATACCGGCTGTAAAGTACACGATTACCTATCAGACATAACCCGTACCTATGTATTTGGCGAACCAACCATACGCCAACGCATGTTTTGGGATCATGAAAAAGCAGCGCAAATGGCGGCATTTAATGCAGCTAAAATCGGTGCTACGTGCGAAGACGTAGACGCTGGCGCACGTACTTATTTAGCGGCGCAAGGCCTAGGTCCGCAGTACCAAACACCGGGTTGCCCGCATCGAACTGGCCACGGCATTGGGCTAGACATTCATGAATGGCCATACTTAGTTGGCGGTGATAAAACCCCACTTGCCCCAGGCATGTGCTTTAGTAACGAGCCAATGTTAGTTATACCTGATGAATTTGGCGTACGTTTAGAAGATCATTTTTACATGACCGACAACGGCCCTCATTGGTTTACACAACCAAGTTATAGCATTGACGACCCATTTGGGCTTAACGCTTAATACTGAATTCCTTCAAGAGCAGCTGTTTAGCTGCTCTTTTTAGTTTGGTATTGATAAAGTGCAGTTCATCCCAATATCTCCTGTTATACCAAAGCAATCCTCAAAAGGATAAATATGAAAAACTTTAAAATTGATATCGTTTCAGACGTAATGTGCCCTTGGTGTGTAGTGGGTTATAAAAACCTAGAAACTGCACTAGAGCAACTCAAAGACGAAATGAGCGCAGATATTACGTGGCATCCTTTTGAACTAAATCCAGATATGCCAATTGAAGGTCAAGACTTAAACGAACACTTAATGCAAAAGTACAACCTAAGTGAAGAACAAGGCGACGAAAATCGTAAAAACATGTTCGAAGCCGGTCAGCGTGCTGGGTTTACCTTTAATTTTGATGGCAAACGCATCATGATCAACAGCTTTGATTTGCATCGTTTATTAATGTGGGCACGTGAAGAAGGTAAGCAAACCGAGTTAAAACTCGCCTTTTTTGAAGCGCACTTCACAGATTTAAAATACTTAAATCAAGAAGAAGCGTTGCTCGACGTTGTTGAAAAAGTAGGTCTTGATAAAGAAACTGCGCGCAGTATCCTACATTCAGACAAATACGTTCAAGACGTACGCCAAGAGCAAGACAACTTTAAACAGATGGGTATTACTTCAGTACCTACATTTATCATAAACGATAAATATGCACTTACTGGCGGACAACCAAGCGACTCGTTCATTCAAGCACTAAAACAAATTAGTGAAGAAGAAGCCAAGCAAGACGCTTAGCGAGTAAATTGCTGTTTAACATATATAAGGCTGCGCAATGCAGTCTTTTTCTATATAGCGAAGGTTGCTTCTTTACTTTAAAGAAAACTAAGTACGATAAAGTGCCTTAGTACACGTAAGATTCAACCTGCCTTCTTATGTTTGTGACATAAACATGCGTAAAATAAATATTTTAAACAGCTTTTTAATAACGTAATATCCTCATTCACTTTCGTTATCTGGATGTAAGAATGGACGCTTATACAAAAAGAAAGTTCTACAGAGCTTTGACTCGCTACAATTATTTCCCAAACCAGAAGTCTAATATAGGGGAACTACCACCACTTATTAGCACTAGGCAGTTTACTCCAGAGGTCTGTGAAGCATTAGCAGTACTTAGGGAATCTGACACCCGAGAAAGCAGTGGCTATGATGTAGTGACATATAATGCTACTAGGTATAACAACGCATTCCGTGAACTATCATTGATTCATCCTAAAGCATACGCGTTGCTCGCAAGTCACTTGCACGACCACTGGAATAAGATTCAGCCATTTACCACCAGCGAAAGCAGTATTATAAAACCTGAAGAACATGAAGATGGTCGAATCATGGTAATGAACTATGAAGACCCCATTGAAAAAACCACACGAGCACTAACTGAGAGTTTTGGTAAGCGCTTTCAAGTCAAAGCTGACATATCAAACTGCTTCAATAGTATATATTCACATGCTATCGCATGGGGGCTTGTTGGATTCGACTACGCCAAGACTAATCGCCAACATCACTTGTGGTTCAATCTGGTCGATAAATACCAAAGAAAATGCAAACGTAACGAAACACAAGGTATTCCAATAGGTTCTGCCACTTCAAATATTAGTCTTGAAATCATACTTGGAAAAATAGATTCGGAGCTATTAGAAGCTGGTTATCACTTTCACCGATACGTGGATGATTACAATTGTTACTGTGAAACAAATGAATCCGCACATCAATTTCTATTACTACTTGGACACTTATTAGCAAGATACAAGCTATCTTTGAATATTCAAAAAACTCAGATTATCGAGCAGCCTGCACCAGATCAAGATGCGTGGGTATTAGAATTGCTTGGCAACCTACCTAGTAGATTGAATAAATCCCACGAAGATGAGCCAAAGCTAACAGCTTCTGAAGCTATCACATTCATCAATCATGCAATTCTTGTAAACAAGCAAACACCTGACGGCAGTGTATTGAAATATGCTATTCAGTTGATAGTAAACTTTCTTGATCATCAAGCCCCAGCGACCGTATACAGCTGTGTTCTGAACTTATCTTGGCACTACCCTATTTTAATCCCATACCTTGATAGGTTAATTGAAAAATCCAATATTAAAAGAGGTGACATTGATAATCATCTAAATGCCCTAATTATTGAAAACTGTAAACATCGTCGTTCAGATGGAATCTGTTGGCCTCTCCACATAATGAAAAAATTAGGAATTGCTCCTGCCGATAACACTATAGATGCGATTATAGCGAGTGAAGATTGCGTCAGCTTGACTATTCTGAATTCAATACTTATTGGTAATAAGCAAATTGTTGATTTTGCAGATAAAGTAATTAACTCAAACGACAACTACTTTATTGATACATATTGGCTTTTGCTTTATCAGTTATTCAGAGATGGTGATGTAAAAAATGCTTACACCAATATTAAAATCTTTGATACTCTCTTGGAGTTTGATGTTAATTTCATACCCGGTGAAACACATACTCAAGCAGAACATAAATGTGACGGAATTAATACAGGTTTTGTCTTCGGACCTATTGAAGGCTTATTAGAAAAGATTAAAAAGTAAAACTTTTAGTTTTCCTATTTACCCCATCATAATAACTAACTAGTGTAGTGGTCATCTGATTTTCACTAAAAAGTTTCCAACTTCATTTAAACCCAACAATTCCAAGCTATACATTCAATAAAATTTATAGCTTGATAACTAAAAAGGCTGCAGTGTGCAGCCTTTTTAGTATTTGTCAGCGAGCTTATTAAGTACGATAAAGTACTTTAATTACACGCCAGTCAAATTTAGTTTTAACTAGGAGCGTCTCTAAAATAGCGCCTATAAAGGCTAATTTTCAAACTGATAAAACATTTGGTCGCGCCCAAATTTACCTAGGTCACTGCCTCTTGCCCTAATCGGCAGGATGAATATTTTTTAGCTAAGATTTGAAACTTTTAACACTAACCTAGTTGCGTATAAAAGGCAGTTGAAGTTACTTTTTGACCAACTAGTTCTTTGTGGTATTCAAATGCGCAACTCCAATTTATTTGCTTGTAACCATCACTATCCCCATCTGTAACATATATTTAAATGACAGAGCCCATAGTTAAAATGATAACAATAAAAGTATAAGCTTTTTCATATTCACCTCCTATGTTCACAATAAGAGAAATTCAGCATATAGCTTCTATTAATTTTCGATGGATTTTCTTACAATACTCCCGCACCTTCCAACTTTAGAGACCAAACCATTTTATAACCTATTAAATTGTATAAATTAATACCTGACACTAACCTTTAATGTAAGCCGATATTTCAATAAGCTTTTAACAAAAACCCTCTGCTACTCAAATCTTACCCTCTACGTTTTTATAAAAGCGCTGGCACTATACGTGCATTGTCTATTATGTGTTCTTAATGAGTGTGCTGCGCGCTATTTTATTTCAAATGCCACGTAAATATTACAAGGTGCCATTAAATTCTTTCATACCGCTATACACTCTCACTATTACTAAAGGGCTAATTAATAACGAATTACATATGAGGAGCAAGCATGGCTAAGTCAGCAATATTATACAGAATGGTAACCGATGAGCATATTTGCCCATTTGGACTCAAATCAAAAGATTTACTGAAGCGAAAGGGCTATAAGGTAGATGATAAACCACTGACTTCGCGTGAAGAAACCGATGCATTTCAACAAAAACACAATGTTGATACCACACCCCAAACATTTATCGATAACGAACGCATTGGCGGATATGATGATTTGCGCGCTTACTTTAATAAATCAGAGCCAGGCCAACAAGGTACAACTTATACCCCCGTTACGGCCATTTTTGCTGTCACGTTATTACTTGCCTTTGCATTTAGCTACTCGACTGGCTTTGCACTTTTTTCTATACATACAGTTATGCTGTTTGTCGCGCTAACAATGGGCGTACTGGCTATTCAAAAATTACGCGACTTATACAGCTTTAGTAATTCTTTTATAACCTATGATTTATTTGCTATGAAAGTAGTTAGGTATGCTTATGTGTATCCATTTTTAGAAGCATTTGTCAGTATAGGCATGATTGCAGGGTTTTCAGCTTATGTTGTTGCACCAATTTCTTTATTTATTGGAGGAGTTGGAGCCGTGTCAGTGATTAAGGCTGTTTACATAGACAAACGAGAGCTTAAGTGTGCCTGCGTTGGCGGTGATAGTAATGTACCGCTGGGGTTTGTCTCTCTGACCGAAAACCTGTTTATGATTGCTGCAGGTATTTGGATGTTGATTAAATAAAAAGACTTAACACTTAAAAGGCTGCAGTGTGCAGCCTATTAAATAATTGTCAGCGAGCTTATTAAGTACGATAAAGCACTTTAATTACATGCCAGCCAAATTTAGTTTTAACTAAGTGAGGCTCTAAAATTGCACCTTTAAATGCAATTTTATCAAACTGAGGGACCATTTGGCCGCGCCTAAACTCACCTAAGTCACCACCTTTTTTACCAGATGGGCATGACGAATACTTTTTAGCTAAGGTTTGAAACTTTGCACCTTTACCTAATTGCTTAATAATGTCTTCTGCTATTTCTTTATGTTTAACCAAAATGTGAAGTGCATGTGCTGTGTTTGCCATGAAAAAAGCCTTTTATACCGTTAGCTAAAATTAAACGCGGCGATTTTAACACAACCTCATAAACCTAGCATCTACTTATACTGCAGTGTATTAACGCCTAATTTATAAATAATGTTTGGCATCCTCTGGGTTGGGAATTCTGCAATACTGATATTTTCCAAATAAGGTATAGCGGTTTAAAGCAATCCTATTGTATAACCAATTATTAAACCTAGTTGGCAAAATACTAAATACAGTTGCTAGTTTGTATGGGTAACCTAGCTGCTTAACAACATTAAAAAAAGCATGGCTTTGCGTATACGCTTTACCGTTTTCAACAAACACCATTGAGGCATATTCAGTTGTTGAAAAACCAAAGTGTGTTAACAACAATTCACCTTTAGGAGATTGTACGCTGCATAATTTAAAAATAGTATTTTTATCGTGAGCAATAATAAAATTACACCACGTGCTGCACAGCTTGCATTGCGCGTCGAATAATATAATTTTTTGATTTTGCATTATTGTCACTGCATCATCGCTCATAACACCTTCCTCAAATTAAGCACTAAACTACTGCTGCACTGGCTTTTTTTGTAACTTGCGCTGCAAAGTACGCCTATGCATATTGAGTTGCCTTGCGGTAACCGACACATTGCCATTATTACTGTGTAATACTTGTTGAATATGCTCCCACTCTAAACGCTCTGGCGACATAACCGCATCATCAATAGCACTCGATGCCGTTGCCACAGGCTCGGTGTTAAGCGCTTTTAATAAAGTTGCCATATCAACCGGCTTAGTAAGGTAATCGTTTGCGCCTAAACGCATTGCCTCTACTGCGGTTGCTATACTTGCAAACCCGGTTAGTAAAACAATATGAGTTTGGGGGAGCAAACTACGCAGCGGCTTTATTAGTGTAAGTCCGTTATCGTCACCTAGTTTCATGTCTAATAAAACAAAGTCGGGCAATAGTTTACGCGCGGTAAGTAATGCATCACTTTGATTATGCGCCACCTCGCAGGTAAAGCCTTGTTTAGTTAAGCGCCTTGCCAGTGTGCAGGCTAAATTAATGTCGTCTTCAATTATAAGTAACTTCATGAGGCGTTATTCTCAGTGTTTACAATAGCGAGTTTAACTTTGGCGACAGCGCCGCCATCTGCATGGTTAAACAAGGTAAGTGAGCCATTTAAACGCTCGAAGGTAACATTTGATAAAAGCACAGCAAGCCCCATTCCTTGATCGCTTGGCATAAGTTGACCACCCAGCTCTGCTAATTGCGATGATGAAAAGCCAGGGCCAAAATCGCGAATTAACAAGTAAACGCATTCACTATGTAAGTTATCTTGCTGCCAACTCAGCTCTAATTGAGTTTGACCTTGTTTTTGATTAGCGAGCGCGGCGTTTTGCAATAAATTTAAAATAGCAGGCAATAACATGGCATCACTTATCAATGTTGCTGCAATAGGTGGCGTAATCCATTTAATGTGCTGATCAGCGTATTGCAGTAAAAGCGTATCTGTAATTTGCGTTTGCAGTTGCTTTACGGTGGTATGCTCTTGCGAATTTTTAACGCGTAATTGCTCTGAGAGCCTTCTAAAGTCGTTAAGTTGCGTACTACACTGAGTAAGCGGCGCTTGCATGTGCTTAACAATGGGGTTGTTTGGTTGCTCTTCTAATAACTCTTCAAACAATAGCTGTAAATTTGCAATTGGGGTCGCTAGTTGATGGGTTATTTGTGCTGCGGCCCCATCAAGGGTAACAAGCTGTTCATTACGCAATTGTTTTTCACGCACGTTTGCAATAATTCGCTCTCGCTCTTTAAGTGCCCTGCTCATTGCGCCAATTACTAATGCGATTACGCTGGCACTTAAAACAAAATTGACCCACATGCCAATAAAGTGACCACTCATATTCATTTGATGCATGCTGTGATCGGGCATCTTTATCAGTAAAAAACTGTATGCGGCAATGGCTAATACCGCAATATAAGCTAATCCTTTTTCTCGCAACGTAACAGCAGCGATCATTATCGGGAGCAATAACAGTGATACAAATGCATTGGTTGCACCACCGCTTAGAGAGAGCAAAACCGTTAAAAATAATACATCAGCGGTTAACTGCATCAACATACCCAAAGGTTTAGCGCGGCTTACATTACGATAGGCAAACAGGCTAATAAGCTGAAACACAGCCTCAACGGCAATAACAATCAGTAATGGCAGTAATGCGATTTGATGTTCTAGTAAAAAATAAACGCTAAGCACAGCAATTAATTGCACCGCAATAGCGCCGCTTCGCAGCATTAATAGTCGACTAATGGTGGGGTCGGTTTGCATTAACAAGAGGTGATTGCCCAATCAAATGTTTAATAAGGTTATTTTAACGGTTATATGATTTTTAATCATCATCCATCGAAATTGAAATTGAAAACGGTGCACAAGGCGTTCCTTGGTGAAACACCATTTTCCATTGCCCGTTAGTTTGGCGCCAAAGCGACATACGCAATGAATAATTAAATTCACTGCGAGCAGAGCGCCTATAAGCTGCTTGATAACTAAGTTGCACTACATCATCGCTCAGCATTCGGCCCTTAAAATGCTGATTATAAAACTGTGGCACAACCTCGGTAGGTAAGCGGGTAAGTACTTGGTATTTATTAAATGTAGTGCCGTTGGCAGCAATTTCGATAAATTCATCATCGAGTAAAGCATCTAATGCGCGCTCAGATTGGCGAACTTCTGGGTCTAGTAACTGGCGCTCAGCGTCAATCAAATGATTAAACAACGACACTTTTATTTTGCTGCTCATAACTTTCCCTATTGTTTATAAACTTGCCCGGCTTTCATAACAAATTGCACGTTTTTAAGTACGTCGATATTTTTAAGCGGTGAGCCATTCACACTGATAATATCTGCTTGTTTACCAACACTCAAGTCGCCAATGAGTGCGCTTTGCCCCAGTAGTTTAGCTGCATGTATGGTTGCTGACTTAATAGCTTGGGCTTCGCTCATACCATTGTTTACCATTAAACTAAATTCGTTAGCATTAAGCCCATGACGCGACACACCTGAGTCTGTTCCAAAGGCTATATTAACCTTGTTTTTCAGTGCAAGTTTGAACGAAGCCTGCATTTTTGGAGTCACTTCACGCACTTTGTCGACTATTGCCGGTGGCATATTTGGATTTGTAAGCACCTCTTCGCTTACCGTTGCACCCGCTAAAAGCGTCGGTACTAAATAAGCTCCCGTTTTTTTAAATAACTTTATTGCCTCTTTATCTAAATAAGAGCCATGCTCAATAGAATCTACACCGGCTTTTAAGGCCGCTTTTATACCTTGTGTACCGTGCGCATGCGCTGTAACTTTACGACCCAAGTGATGAGCAGTAGCAACAATTGCAATCAGCTCTGCATCTGTAAGTTGTTGGTTAACCCCTGCGGCGGTATTACTCAATACTCCGCCTGTGGCAGTAATTTTAATTACATCAGCGCCACTTTTTATTACCTCGCGTACCGCACGGCTACAATCATCCGCGCCATTACAAATACCAATCCCACCTGTAACCGCATCTGTAATATCTTTTCGATAACCGTGCATATCAGCGTGTCCACCGGTAGGCGATATTGTATTACCCGCTGCAAAAATACGAGGGCCGTTAATATCATTTCTCTCGATAGCGCGTTTTAGCGGAAATATAACTTTATGATCGCTACCTAAATCTCGCACTGATGTAAAACCCGCATCGAGCGTACGTTGCAAATATTTAATTGAGCGCAAAGCATAATCGGCATCATATTCTGTTGCCCAGCGGTGAGGGTTTGCTTTAGCATCTCGCTCAAACGTAACGTGAACATGCATATCAATAAGACCAGGCATTACAAATTGATTTTTAAGATTGATAATATCGGCATCAGATAGGTTAAGTTCTGCTTTTGTGAGGTAGCCGTTTTTAATGGCTGTTATTGTATTATCTGTTATGACTAACGTTTGCTCTGTTTTTGCTTTTTGATCCTCAGATGCAAGTAAGCTGCCCGCATAAATAATTTTATGCTGTTGGGCAAAAGCCCCATTTGCAATTAATGCCAGCGCTATTGAAGTGAATGTTGTTATTAGTGTTGTTTTCATACTTGCTCCTTTTTTATACTAGCATTACCTTAAATAACCTGTAATTGCGAATATTTACGACACAAAGCATGCTATAAACTAGTCTTGAAAGCCGTTTTTTGGTATAACTCACCCATTAGAAATACATGTCAGACCACCTTAAGAGAACATACTATGCCTTACGCACATATCACTGGTTGGGGTAAATGCATTCCACCAGCAAGCATTAGCAACGATGAAATTAGTGAAATAGTTGATACCACCGACGAGTGGATAACCACGCGTACAGGCATTAAATCTCGCCGAGTGAGCCATGTAAGTACCGCCGAGCTGGCAACCGTTGCTGCTAAGCATGCTATTGCGTGCGCGGGCGTTGATCCTAAAGATATTGATTTAGTGATATTAGCCACTTGTACACCTTCTACTGTTGTGGCAAATACCGCCTCACAAGTGCAAAAAAATATTGGTGCAACCGGCGCTGCCGCAATGGATACAAACGCGGCATGTTCGGGCTTTTTATATGCATTGCAAGCTGCTACAGCACAAATTCAAGCGGGTATGATCAAAAAAGCCGTGGTCATTGCCGCTGAGCGTATGACCTGGTACGTAAACTGGGCACGTCGCGATAGCGCTGTTTTATTTGGCGATGGCGCAGGTGCAGTAATACTTGAAGCTNCTGCCGATACGCCTGCTGGTTTACTTGGTACCAAAACCGGTTGTGACAGCGAAGACCGCGATATTTTACACATCACCAACTTTGGTAGCGATTTAAATAAGTATGAGCCAATTGGCCCTTCTGATTTATTATTTGAAGGTCGTGAAATATTTAAACGTGCTGTAAAAGGTATGAGTGAAGCCTGCGACGACGTACTTAAGCAAGCTGATTTGAGCCTTGACGACATTAATGTACTCGTTCCACACCAAGCTAACTTACGTATTATTCAGGCTATTCAGCATCGCTTAAAAGTACCTGACGAAAAAGTAATGGTTAACATTGGTGAGTATGGTAATACCTCTGCTGCTACGATTGCTATTGCGTTATGTGAAGCGGTTGAGCAAGGGTTAATTAAACCGCATTCAAATATTATGTCTGCTGCATTTGGTGCAGGTCTTACGTGGGCTGCAAGTTACATAAAATGGGGCGAACGTGTAACGCCTATTAGTGTAAGTGATGCCGCTTTACCGCCATGTGATAAAACTGGTTTAGAGCTTGTAGCACCGGCTGTTAAAGCATGTAAAGAAGCCGAGCAAAGCTAACACAACATGTAATAAGCCACATTTAAAACGCACTTATTTAAGTGCGTTTTTGCTTTTTAAGGAATTAAACTTGAAACTTTTAGGTATTCATCACGCTGCGATTATTTGTAGTGACTATGTACGTTCTAAACACTTTTATAGCAATGTACTTAAACTTGACGTTATTAATGAGCACTTTAGAGCTGATCGTAATTCATATAAGTTAGATTTAGCCATGCCCGATGGTAGCCAAATAGAGCTATTTTCGTTTGATGGATCGCCCGCAAGACCAAGCTATCCCGAAGCACAAGGCTTAAGACATTTAGCTTTTAAGGTAGCGGATGTACAGATTGCAAAAACGTATTTAGAGTCGTGCGATGTAAACGTTGAGGATATTAGAGTGGATGAAATAACCGGCAAAAAGTTTACCTTTTTTGCCGATCCAGATAACTTGCCACTTGAGCTTTATGAGGTTTAAAACTCATAAGCTCAAGTTCTTACTATTGAATCAAAAACTTACTTATTAAAACGATTTTGTAAGTAGTTAAACACTGCACGAATACCTAATGCTTCACCACCCGTTGGACGACCTGGTAATGCACGTAAGTTCCACGCCATTACATCAAAGTGTACCCACGGTGTTGTTGGCTCAACAAATTCTTTTAAGTAAAGCGCTGCAGTAATAGCACCACCAAACGGTGTACTTGCACAGTTTGCCATATCGGCTACATCACTTTTTAGTAAGTTTTTGTATTGCTCAAACAACGGAAGTTGCCAAACAGGATCATGTACACTTAAACCTGCATCAATAATACCGTTTGCTACATCGCGCTCTGTTGAGAAAAAGCCCGGAAGCTCCGTGCCCAGTGCAACACGACATGCACCCGTGAGGGTAGCAAAATCAATAATTAGCTCAGGATTATCGTTTTGTGCTTCGCTTAATGCATCACACAATACTAAGCGCCCTTCTGCGTCTGTATTATCAATTTCGACCATAATGCCTTTGCGTGTTTTAACAACATCGCCCGGGCGAAATGCATTGCGCGATACTGCATTTTCAACAGCAGGTACAAGCACTCGTAATCTAATTGGTAAGTTAGCTGCCATAATAAGCTGTGCTAGTGCAATTACGTGCGCCGCGCCGCCCATGTCTTTTTTCATGTTACGCATGCCAGAGCTTGGCTTTAAATCAAGTCCACCTGAGTCAAAACATACGCCCTTACCTACTAGTGTAATTAATGGAGCATCTGTTGCGCCCCATTTTAAATCAAGTAAACGCGGTTTATTTTCGCTTGCACGACCCACCATGTGAATAGTCGGGTAGTTTTGCTCTAGTAACTCATCGCCAATCCACTGTGAAAATTCGCCATTGTAAGTTGCAGCTAAATCTTCCATTACTTGCGATAAATGTTGCGGCATCATATCTACCGCTGGCGTATTAACTAAATCACGTGCAAGTGTAATAGCATCAGCTTGTTGGCTAATACGCTCAAACAACGCTTTATCGCTAATGGCTAATTGCGCTTTTGCTGTTGGTTTTTCTTTATATTCACTAAATTCGTAACCACCAAGCACAAACCCTAAAGCAACTTGCTCTACAAAAGCGCTCTCGCCTTGAATTTGATAAGTACCAGTAGGAAGTGTATTTGCTAAATTACCCGCAGCCCAAAAATCATCGCTACTTTGCATTAAACAAAATACCTGGCTTAACTCGCCCGTTTTAGCATCAGGAATTAAAGCAACACCTTGCTTTTCAAAACCTGTATTAGTTAACCAATTTTGTATAAATGCAGGCTGCTGTGCTTGCCAGTCAGATAATTCGTTTTTAAGAATAAAAGATAAAGGAATACCAGAAGATGTATGACGTAGTAATGCACTCATTAAAAAGCTCATATAATATAAAAATGGTACTTAAGAGCATATCAATAAGCGCACCTAAAAGGTATCGCTAATTTGAAGGGATTTTAGCTACTTTTTTAAGCTATTTTTGGATTCTTGCTTTTGATTTTCTTGATCTATTTTAGCATCAAGTTCTTTAATTGATTTGTTCATATTAAACGAACTTGGCAGTACATCAACTCCCACTAAACTCCCTAATTTAACAACTAAAGGAATTGTAAGCGGGGCAAAAGGTAATACTGCAAACACACCAAGCCCTAACCCTTTTAAAATATCAACAAATTGCTCATTTGCGCGCTTTAACTCCTCTTTACTTGTTTGGCCTTGAGTGTAGCGCCTATAAATAGAGAGCATTTCTTTGGTTTCTTGTTTTTCTTGCGCAAGTGCAATTTTAAGCGCCACCATAGCACGGCGAAAACGCAGCTGTTGGCGTTTTTTACTAATTTTAACTACCCGCCAAGGTGCACGGTGAATAACTTTATATAATCGCATAACTTTTATTTTCACACAGCAGCACGGGTTCACAAAGAATAATTTACTTACAACATCCTTTAACTTATCCTTTGCACCAAATTAGTATTAAATACATACAACAACACTGAATATGACAAACCAACTACCGCAAAAACCTGAAAAACCAAAATCTGATGAATGTTGTGGTGGTGGCAGTTGCTGCCCCTGCGTGTGGGATGAATATAAAGAAAAATTAGCAACTTGGCGATGCGCACAAAACATTGAAAACCCCACCAAAAAGAAACAAATAAATAACATTTAAATACTGATAACGCATTAATTTTCCTCTCAACAACCCTATTTTCACTTATTTAGTTCATTTTAGCTTTACTTTGCACCATTGTTGCATTTTTTCTTAAATTGAATCTTTTTGTTATCAAATGGTTAATTAGTAATTGCCCTTCCAGTTTTTTACCTATAGTCTGTAAATAGGACTTCACAAAAAGTAAGCTTAATTGATTAGGCTTTTGAGCTAAACCCTCAAACTTATGTGAAACAAAAAATTAAGTAAAAAATAAATGATGTGAAATTAGCATCAAAAATAAGAATTATTCTAACTGGGGAAAATTAGAATGAAATTAAAAAATAATGCGCTAAACCAAGCAATCAAATTTGCTTTAGCTACAACCACTGCAGGGTTGTTTTTTTCGGGTTCTGCTATTGCAGCAGACGAGCAACAGCAAACTAAAGTAAATAAAAACGTAGAGAAAATTGCCGTAGTAGGTACGCGTTCAGCTCCTCGTTCAATAGGTGACTCACCGGTTCCAATCGACATTATTGGCGGCGAAGAGCTTGAAAAGTCAGGTAACACTGACATGCTTGAACTTTTAAAAGGTGCAGTACCATCGTTTAACGTACACCAAAACCCTATCAGTGATGCGGCTTCTCTTGTTCGTCCAGCTAACTTACGTGGTTTACCGTCAGACAGCACATTGGTTCTTTTAAACGGCAAACGTCGTCACCGTGCTTCTGTAATCGCATTTTTAGGCGGTGGTATTAACGATGGCGCGCAAGGCGCAGATATTTCAGTTATTCCAAGCATTGCGATTAAACAAGTAGAAGTACTTCGCGATGGCGCGGCTGCGCAGTATGGTTCTGATGCAATCGCCGGTGTAATGAATTTCCAACTAAAAGACGCTTCAGAAGGTGGTAAATTAGAAATCCGCCATGGTCAATTTTATGAAGGTGATGGCGATACAACACAAGTGTCGGGTAACGTAGGTTTACCGTTTACCGACAATGGTTTTGCTAATTTAAGCTTTCAATATAAAACAGCTGATGCAACAAGTCGTTCAGTTCAACGTGCCGATGCCGCAGCACTTTCAGCTGCAGGTGTGCCTGATGTATCTTCTCTTGCACAAGTATGGGGCGCACCAGAAGTAGATGACGATATTACTATTTTTGGTAATGTGGGTTTAGAGCTAACAAACGACTCTGAATTTTACATGTTTGGTAACTACTCTGAACGTGATGTACGTGGCGGTTTTTATTACCGTAACCCGCAAACACGTTCTGGTGTTTACTCAAATGATGGTGGCGAAACATTACTTGTTGCCGACACAACACCTGATATGAGCGCTAACTGTCCAACTATCACAATAACAGACGGCAATGTACTAGATGATCCTGCTTACATAAATGGTGTAGCAAACAACCCAGATTGTTTTGCCTTTAATGAGATGCTTCTAGGTGGTTTTACACCTAACTTTGGCGGTAACATTACTGATACTTCTTTAACTATTGGTACTAAAGGTCGATTCACTGGTGGCTTCTTAAAAGATACTTACTATGACTTAAGCGGCACTGTAGGTTTAAATGAATCACGTTACTTTATTTACGACACGGTTAATGCCTCTTTAGGTGCAGATACGCCACGTGACTTTAGCCCAGGTAAATACGAACAGCTAGAGAAAAACTTTAACTTTGATTTATCAAAGGGTGTCGACTTTGGTTTAGCATATGATGTAAACATTGCCGGTGGTTTTGAATGGCATGAAGAAACATTCACTATCGTCTCTGGTGATGAAGAATCTTACACTGCAGGCCCTTTAACAGCACAAGGTTTTGGTATTGGCTCTAACGGCTTTCCTGGTTTTAAACCATCACAAGCAGGTGAATTTTCTCGCCGTAACTATGCAGCATATGTTGATGTTGAAGCACCGTTTACTGAAGACTTCTTAATGGGCGTAGCACTTCGATTTGAAGACTACGACAGCTTTGGCACTACCACTAACTACAAAGTAATGGCTCAATACCATTTAACTGAAGATTTAAATATTCGTGGCTCTGTAAGCAGTGGTTTCCGTGCACCAACGGTTGGTCAAGCTAACGTAAGTAATGTACAAACAAGTTTAGATGGCGGTGTATTACAAGATTCAGCGCTTCTTCCACCAACAAACCCAATTGCAGTGCAATTAGGTGGTACAGAGCTTGAGCCGGAAGAATCACAAAGTTATACGCTTGGTGCTGTATACACAATTGGCGAATTATTTTTAACGCTTGATTACTACAACATCCAAGTAGATGACCGTATTAGCCAATCAGATAAAATCAACTTAAGCCAAGCAGACAAAGATACCCTTGCAGCAGCAGGAGTACCTAATGTACAAGGTCTTGCTCAGGTAAGCTTTTTTACAAACGACTTTGACACAACAACACAAGGTATCGATTTAGTTGCAAACTATACAGCTGAATTAATGGGCGGTAGCTCTACATTTAGCCTTGCATATAACTGGAATGATACTGAAGTAACTAAATTTAGTGAAATTACAGGTGCGTTTAAAGTTAAGCGTTTAGAAGAAGATTTACCTAATCATCGTGCAACGTTCACATTGTCTCAACAATGGGAATCAGTTTCTGCATTTGCTCGTGCAAACTACTACGGCGAATACCAAGGTGTTCACGTTGATTATGATGCAACAGCTAAAACAGCAGATGCTGCAGTCACTATTGATGCTGAAGTAACTTACTTCTTAAATGAATCAGTTAGCTTCTCAGTAGGTGCTCAAAACTTATTCGACCAAGATGCTGAAAAACTTGATTTTGCAGATGCAACGGGCATCCCTAATAACAACTGGGGTGGTCAGTTCTACGAAACATCTCCGTTTGGTATTAACGGTGGCTTTTACTACGCTAAAGCAACATATACTTTTTAAACTATTTTCATGAAGAACCAAAGGCGAAATGTTAAAGACATTTCGCCTTTTTAATTTTATAGTTAATAAAAATAATAATGAACAATACCAATTGCATTGAATAAGTGTTCTATTATAGCGCTCAGAAAATAGCGTAATAACAAGGCGAAAACTATGATATATAGTTGCTCTATATGAATAATTTTTAACGCAGTGAGTACGCTATTTAATGCGATAGAATGATTATTTTTTTAATAAAATTGGTATAACTATGCTACTTGAAAAAGCCAACCAACTACTGCAACAAAATAAACTCAAAGAAGCTGAGTTTCATTTTAAAACGCTATTAAATAGTAACCCTGAAAATGGTGAGGCTTTATTTGGCTTAGGCAGAATTGCCTTACGACTAGAACGTTACGACGCTGCTGTATACCTACTCCAAAAAGCCTGTGAGCGCTTGCCTCATATGCTTGAACCATTACATGCCCTTGCTGATGCATTTAACGGTGTTCATTCGCCAAACGATGCACTAACGGTGCTTGAATACGCAAAAAAATTAGCAAGTCATAACCCAGAGCCTCATTATTACTTAGCACAGCACTATTTAACACATGGCGAGTTAGATAAAGCTCATACAACCTTTGCTCATGCACTCAGTATTGGGGTATACCCTGTAACAGCTTATATTTTATTTGAACTTGTGCAGTTAGGTCGCTTTGATAATGAGCATAATTATGTAAGTAATTTGCACCACTTATTAACTCAAACGAGTAATTTACGTTTAAAAATGGTGTGTTACTACGCATTAGCAAACAGTTACGATGCACTTGAGGATACCGAGCAAGCATTTAATTATTTTATATTGGCGAATAAATTACAAAAAAAATTAAGTGAATTTAACACTAAAGATTTAACCCCTTTTTACGATGAAATAATAAAATACAACACCGAGGAGTTTATAGCCTCTGCCGATAAAAAGTTTACGGGTAATATCACGCCTGTATTTATTATTGGCATGCCTCGTAGTGGTTCTACCCTTGTGGAGCAAATGCTGGCAAGCCATAGTCAGTTTTCGAGCCTAGGAGAGAGCACGAGTATTAGTAATAACGCAGTTGCTTTTATCGAACAAAAAACGGGAGTGACTTACCCGCAATGTTTAGCATATTTAACGCCGGATTTAATCAAAAAAGTCCGCGAGCTGTATATTACAACATTAAAAACAGCATCGCCCATCAGACCTTTTATAATAAATAAACTGCCGAGTAATTATCAGTCGCTCGGACTTATATATATTCTATTTCCAAATGCTAAATTTATAAATTTAAGTCGTGATTTTAATGCCACCGCATTTTCTATCTTCACTAATTACTTTGCTGAAAACGAGCCTTACTTTTGCTCACTACCTGAGTTTAAGCTTTATCATAAGTTGTATGAAAAATTGATGAGCCATTGGCACTCTTTTAAAGAGATGCCAATTTATGATGTCAGTTACGAAGATTTAGTGAGTAACCCAAAAGAGCAGCTAACGCAGTTACTTGGTTTTTTAAACTGTAGTTTTGAAGAGCGCTGCTTAGCATTTTATAAACAAAAAACACCGGTAACGACCTTGAGTAAACATGCTATTCGCCAACCTATTAATAACGCCGCAATCGCTAAGTGGGAGCGTTACAAAACACCTCTTTTAAAGTTACTTGATGAGAATTAATTAATCGGATGTGCTTTAAACCAATTAAGTAAATCTTTAAATTGATCATCACGCGCACTTGGGTGGGTAAGCATATTAATATGATCGTAATCAAAATTATGCCCGTGTTTACGACCGTAAATTTGCATTTGTTGAATGCCTAGCCCCGATTCGTCCATAAATTTTTGAATATCGATTGGTTGCGCTAATGCTTTATCTTTTACCGCAGCAATATGAAGCGTTGGCGGTAAATGCAGGTTGTTTAGCGCTTTTGCATAATCAAAATTATCATCAGAATCTATCCATGGCTTCTTTTTAGCCCATTGCATACTTTGATAATGCGACTTTTGAGTTTCGTTATCGCTTCCCCACTTATAACCTTTAGCATTTAAATAGCCGTGTTTTTTAGCAAGTAAAGGTGCCATAAAATACCAAATTAAATTGGCTTGTAATAATTTTTGAGGATGATTATTAAATAAAGAACGCTTAGAGCCAAAATACACACACGCTTTTACATCATTAATATATTCTGGAAAACGTGCAAACGCGCTGTTCATCAATACCCCGCCCCAAGAGTGAGCGACCCAGTAGTCAGGCTTCTTGCCTTCAATCAACTCTATTTGCTTAATAAAGGCAGGAATGTCTTCTAGGATAGACTCAGTTTGTCCATATTCGGACTCGCTCGAAATAATTGGCTTACTATCACCTCGTCCACGTAAATCAGCCACATAACATCTATACCCATGCTCAGCCAAAAAAGGGGCAAGCCCTTTATTAGAATGGGTGTAAAAAATTTTACCGTTTTCTATTGCTCCATGCATAAAAAATACGATGGGCCCTTGCTGATCTTCATCGCTAATACGGCGTAAATGAAGAGTTTGCTGAGAGTCTAAATCAACTATTATTGATTGCTGAGAAATTGCCACAGTTATTCCTTTTTATTATTTTCAACTCATCCTACCAGCAATATTAAATATACCAAAGGAAATGTCTGCACTTTACTCATCAGCATTTGTTACAATCACCACATCATATCTGTTGTTAAAATGAAGCCATGAAAGAAAATAAAGCACGTTCAAAATTACACCCTCGTAACCTACATAAAAATGGGTACGACTTCGATTTATTAACAACAGAGCACCCTGCTCTACTGCCCTTTGTTATAACCACACCTGCAGGTACTAAAAGTATTGATTTTAGTGATAACAAAGCCGTTAAAACACTAAATCAAGCTCTTTTAAAAGCACATTATAATATTGATTTTTGGGATATTCCCGAGCACAACTTATGTCCACCTATACCTGGGCGTGTTGACTACATTCATTACTTAGCCGACTTATTAAGTGATGATAATCAACAACAAATACCTTTAGGTAAGCAAATTAAAGTACTTGATATTGGTACTGGCGCTAATTTAGTTTACCCGCTTACTGGTACAAGTGAATATAAGTGGCATTTTACAGGGACTGATATTGATGCAACCTCAGTAAAAATAGCAAAGCAAATTGCTCAGTTTAATGGTTTAAAAATAACCCTAAAACAACAAAAAAACGCATCACATATTTTTAAAGGCGTTATAAATCAAAAAGATTTATTCCATTTAACACTTTGTAATCCTCCGTTTCATGCCAGTGAAGAAGAAGCGACTAAAGGTAGTGAACGTAAATGGAAAAACTTAGGCAAAACACCAAGTAACGCGCTTAACTTTGGTGGCCATAATAATGAATTATGGTGCGAAGGCGGTGAAGTACAGTTTATCTCTAATATGATTAAAGAAAGCGAAGACTTTGCAGAGCAAGTACTGTGGTTTACGTCGTTAGTATCCAAAAAAGATAATATTGCAGCCCTTGAAAAAGTATTAAAAGCCCACCCGATAGCACAATATAAAATAGTTGATATGGCACAAGGTCAAAAAATTAGCCGCTTTATTGCATGGAGCTACTTTGATAAAGAAACCCGCGAGCAAATTTGTAGCGAGCTTGATTAATACCAATTTTATTAAAAACAATAAAAAGGATAAGGCAATCATGATAGATTTTCGCTCTGATACAGTTACAAAACCAACAAAAGAAATGCGCGATATTATGTGCAGCGCACCGGTTGGTGATGATGTATATGGTGATGATGAAAGCGTTAACCAACTAGAAGCTTATGCGTGTAAGCGTTTTAACTTTGAAGCCGCACTTTATTGTAGCTCAGGTACACAAGCCAACTTACTTGCAATAATGGCGCATTGTGAGCGAGGTGACGAATACATTTGTGGCCAAAATGCGCATAACTATAAGTTTGAGGGCGGCGGTGCAGCTGTTTTAGGGTCTGTGCAACCACAGCCTATCGAAAACGATGCTGATGGCAGTATACCTTTTAGTAAAATATCGGCGGCTATAAAACCAGACGATTGCCATTTTGCAAAAACGCGATTGCTTAGTTTAGAAAATACCATTGGCGGAAAGGTGCTGCCTCTTGAGTACTTAGCCCAAGCTCGTGACTTTGTTAACACACATAATTTAGCGCTGCACTTAGACGGCGCACGTGCATTTAATGCCGCAGTTGAGCTAAATGTTGATATCACTGAAATTACAAAACACTTTGATTCAGTTTCTATTTGTTTATCTAAAGGCTTGGGAGCGCCCGTAGGCTCTTTATTATTAGGCTCACCAGCACTTATTAATAAAGCAAGACGATGGAGAAAAGTACTTGGTGGCGGTTTGCGTCAAGCCGGAATGCTTGCAGCCGCTGGGCAGTTTGCACTTGAGCACAATGTAGAGCGCTTAAAAGACGATCATGCAAATGCACGTTATTTGGCTCAACAATTAAGTGAAATCAGTGGCTTTACTGTCGATATGAGTAACACCACTAATATGGTTTACGCAACATACACTAACAGTATAAACATTGAAGAGGTTGCTGAGGCACTTAAACAACAAGGTATATTATTTAGCCCAAGCAAGCAGCTTAGGCTAGTAACGCATTTAGATATTACGCGCGAAGATATTGATACATTTTTAAATGCTTTGTCGGCCCATATTTAACGCGGCTTTATAATGTTTGCGGCATACCGAAACATATCGGTCATTGCCGCCAATTTCTACTTGGTTACCATCGGCAATTGCTTCACCATTTTCATCGGTACGAAGTACATGGTTAGCTTTACGCCCGCAGTGGCATACAGTTTTAAGCTCAACTAACTTATCAGCCCACGCAAGTAAGTATTGCGACCCTATAAATAGCTCGCCTCTAAAGTCATTACGCAGGCCATAACACAATACCGGTATACCAAGTTCATCAACCACATCGGTTAATTGCATTACTTGTTCTTTTGATAAAAATTGACACTCGTCAACTAATACACAATGGCGTTTTTTATCATTGTTGAGTGATTGAATAAGATCAAAAACATCTTTGCTAGCATCAAATACATGCGCATCAGCTTGCAAGCCAATACGAGACGATACTTTACCCACGCCTTGTCTATCATCAATGGCCGCAGTAAGGATGACAGGTTCCATGCCACGTTCTTTATAGTTAAATGCAGATTGTAATAACGTGGTTGATTTACCTGCGTTCATTGCAGAGTAGTAAAAGTATAATTGAGCCATTGCGGTGCCATTTTATAAAAAGTGCGCTTATGCTACCTTAATATTAAATTAATACCAATTTACAAACGCGAATTTAATGAGGTTATTTAGGTGGTTGTAAGTATTTAATATACACAGGTGCACTTTCAAATTTTGATAACCATTGCCACATTTGCAAGCTTAGAGTGCTATTTTCTTCGTAGAATTTAGGAAAAAATAAGGTAACCATGGCTGGTTTCGTACGGTGGGTAGATAGGTTTAACATTTTTACTTTTATAAGGGTAACTCGACACTTTTAAGCCATCTACTTGGCATAGATCGACACTTGCCTGCACCACGCCCTTATCTAGCAACTCAAAAGCTTTGCTTTTAGAGAACGTATTATGAATAAAAAATGGTTCTTCTTTCAACGCGCTATTTAGTCCATAGCCATTAGGAATAGCTATCGTAAATGCTTTATTTTGAAATACTTCGCGAGTCTCCCATTCCTTATGAAATTTATAACGCCCTATAAGGCAGCTGCCAAATTCACTTACTGCGTAGTCATCTTGTAACTTACCTTGCTCATCAACAGGGTAAACAGCAACGTTTTCTCGCCCTTTGCGGTAACTTGCAATAACAGCATTAACTCGATTAAATTCTAAATCGTTTAAGCATCTACGCCATGGCTTTCTAACAAATGATATTGCTACATTGGGCAATGCTAAATCAAGTTTTTGAAGTATTTCGATTGATGCACCAGGTTTATCTGTTGGTATATTTTGGCCATCACCTAAAAACATAGGAGCTATATTTTTGTCTTCGTAACAAAACACGAGACTTTGCGGCTTGCTAAACGCAGTAGCGGTAAACATTAAACTGGCAATAAAAAAGTACACTAAGCTATTAATACGCATAATAATTTTTATTAGTTGATTATTTAAATTATAGGTTGAGTTAAGCAGACTGGCTATATTTTATCAATTAATTTACATTAATCCTTCGTGTTTCAGCAACCAAAGTTTCCTATCAAGCCCACCAGCATAGCCCGTTAACTTTGCATTTGCGCCAATAATTCGGTGGCAAGGCACTATAATACTAATCGGATTTTTACCATTCGCAGCACCTACTGCCCTCACTGCTTTTGGATTATTGAGTTGGTTTGCAATATAGCCGTATGTTTGCGACTTTCCAAAAGGTACCGTTAATAGTGCTTGCCATACGCTTTGTTGAAATACCGTACCATTTGTATCAAGTGGTACATCAAAAGTAGTACGTTTTTTTGCAAAGTACTCATTTAACTGCGCAGCACAAATAAGCACCGCCTTGTTAGCGACTTGCTCAAATGGCGTATGAAGGTGCTCAACTGGAGGATAAAACCCAACGTAACTCACTCCTTTATCTGTCGCTTGAATAATTATGTCGTCTATAGGGCTCGAAATGGATGTTTGAATGATCATTATAATTGCTGCCAAAGTTGAAAAGTTAAGTAAGAGCGAAAAGGAGCGCTGTTAGCAGGTACGAAAGGGTTTGCCGCCGCTTGAGCTTTTTTAACACCTAAGTCGCCATCAAGTAATATATCGGGCTGGCTTTGCCCTCGCAACTTTGCATAATTTACCGTCCAAGGACCAATTCCCTTTAAATTAAGCCATTCGTCTAAATCGTCATTTTCAGGATTTAGTGCACAAAACTGGGCTAAGTTGTGTAGCGCATTTTTGCGTGCTTGTGGCATTTTAAAAAATGCAAAATCACTATTAGCAACAATTTTAGCCGTAGGAAAATAAACGGCATCGCCCTCTTTTTCGCCTAATTCGTCAACTAACTTTGTTACTAAATTATGCGCCGCAGTAACACTCACTTGTTGTCCGAGTACCGCCCTTATACCGGCTTCAAAACTTGACCAAATCCCTAGAAGTCTGAGCCCTTCACACACTGTAAACGCATTGTTTATATTGGCGCTTAAATGCGTTTCAATTAAATTAATATCAACATCTAAATCAAGCACACGGCGTATATTATTTATAACAGGTTGTAAGTACACCGTATTGTCTATATTGATAGATACACTAAAGTGATTTTTACTCGCTATAAATTCAGCGGTAAAGCTTCCTTTATATTCCTCACTTGCAAAAGTACGTCCGTAGCTCGTTTGTGTTATCCACTCCATTGGTTTTATCAAGCGCCTTTGTAAAAAGCTCTGCAAAGCAGGCCAATTATAAGGCGGCCTAAATGGCAGGGTTAAAATGAGTGTTGACGTTGGTTTTTTATCGCCACTGCGCAGCTTTGAGGGAGCTATATTTAACTGCTGTAAAAAAGCATCATTAAAACGCCTAATACTTTTAAAGCCAGCGGCAAATGCTATTTCGGTAAGGGGTAAATGTGTTTCTTGAATCAGTTTTTTAGCAAAGTGGCATTGGTTAAATAATCGATATTGCGTAATCGACACGCCAAAATACTGCTTAAACAACTGCCTTAAATAACGACTACTTACGCCTAAACGAGCTGCTAATTTTTCGCAGTCGTGCTCGTCATTTTGATCTATTAACTGTTTTGCTCTAAGTGCCGTCGTTTTTGTACCCTGCCATGCTGCGCTGCCTGGGGCACTATCGGGCCTGCAACGAATACAGGGCCTAAAACCATCTTGCGCCGCGTTATGGGCAAACTGATAATAAGCAACGTTTTTTTCGTGAGCCGTTGGTGCAGGGCAAATTGGTCTGCAATAAATACCGGTACTTTTTACCGCTACGTAAAAAAGCCCGTCAAAACGAGGATCGCGACTCTGACGTGCTTTTTGCCAATGTGAAGTGTCCATAAACGGCTCTATAAATTAATCTAATAGAGCCTAGCTTATAGAAAATAAACTGTATTACTAGNTAGCCATATTCGGCACTCAACTTACTGCGGCTAGGTAGCGTTTTTCAACTTCAGTCCAATTAATTACATTATAAAAAGCAGCAATATAGTCAGGACGCTTATTTTGATACTTCAAATAGTAGGCATGCTCCCATACATCAAGTCCCAAAATAGGGGTATTTCCCTGCATTAAAGGGCAATCTTGATTAGCACTATTTTCTACAATCAACTTTTTATCTGGGGTCACACATAGCCACGCCCAACCACTGCCAAATTGACTAATTGCAACAGCAGTAAATTCCTCTTTAAACTTATCAAAACTGCCAAACTGTTCATTTATTGCCTGAGCTACACTACCTTCAGGTTCACCTCCTCCTTGAGGGCTCATTACTTGCCAAAATAAGCTGTGATTAAAATGCCCTCCTACATGCTCTTGTACTGCTTTTTGTAAATTACTAGGCAGACTGTTTATTCCCTTAAGTAATTTTTCAGCATTTGCGGTTGCATAAACAGTATCTGCTAAAGCAGCATTGGCTTTATTGATATACGTTTGATGATGCAATGTGTGGTGAATATGCATTGTTTTACCATCAATATGAGGCTCAAGCGCATCGTACTCATAGTTAAGTGCAGGCAAAGTAAAAGCCATAAATACTCCTTTTTCTTTTAAATTAGTGCAGTTGATTGTTTGTAGTGCTCTCTGAGCATAAGCAAAAATTCACTTGCTCTATTAGCTCAGGTAAAAAATGATAGCGTCTTGCAAATAATACAAGTTCAGAGGACGTTTTAGTGTAATGATGCTTACTCACTTTTTGTATATCGTAATGAGTATGCTTAATTAGCGAACAGAGTGTTAAGTGTACTTCGCATAGCCATTTGCATGCATTTTCTGGCTGCTGCATAGCTATATAGGTATCAGCTAAATTATGCGACGCAACAACAAGTGCGGGTATACAATGCTCAATAGCATAAATGGCATTGTTATTAATCTGAGCATATAAAAACTGCTGAAGAAGATGATCTGCAAGTGTTTTAGCTAATAAGTATTTATCGCGGGCTTCGAGAAGTGCACCTTGTTCAAATGCATAATTACCTTGCATTATATTCGACTGCCAAGGGCTTAATGCTTGATCAAGACAAAGTAAATCTGAGTGGGATTGTTTTTGACCTGAGATCATATAATCATCTGCACGTTTATTTATGGGCGTGTAGTTAACTTACACACCCACAAAACTAAATGCAAATGATTTTCATTAACTATTTAGCGAAGTCTAGTAATTCCTGCCCTGTTAAGCGATATATAATCCATTCGTTTTGCGGCTTTGCACCAATGCTATTGTAAAAATCGATAGCGGGTTTATTCCAATCAAGCACTACCCATTCAAAACGACCACAGTTATTACTAATCGCCTTATTAGCTAAGTGCTTCATAATGGCTTTGCCTGCACCATTGCCACGGCTATCTGGGCTTACGTATAAATCTTCAAGGTATAGGCCATTTTTACCTAACCATGTAGAGTAATTATAAAAATAGACCGCAAAACCAATTGGCTCATCACCTTCTAAACAAATTATGCTGTGCGCAGTAGCACCTTCACTAAACAGAGTATCTAAAATAGCCTGTTCATCGGTTTTTACCGCATCCGGTTCTTTTTCGTATATGGCAAGTTCGGTAATAAAGTGCAAAATTGTTTTTGCGTCACTTGGTTTTGCATCACGTATTATAACGGGTTGGCTCATTGTATTTTTACCTTAAATATACTGCTCTAATTTATCTTTTAAAATATCTAATTGAATAGGTTTACTCAAATAATCATCCATTCCAGCTGTAATACAACGCTCTTTATCGGAGTCCATTGCATTAGCGGTGATAGCAATAATTCTAATATTTTTGTGCTGTTCACCCGCTAATCCTTTGCGAATAGCCGCGGTTGAAGCAAAACCATCCATAACAGGCATTTGGCAATCCATAAGTACTAACTTAAAGAACCCTGAATCGTGAGCTTTTAATATATCAATTGCCAGTTGACCATTCCCGGCAATTGTAACGTCACAATTAAGCTTTTTGAGCATTAATGTAGCCACTTGCCGATTAATTGGATTATCTTCTACAAGTAATATTTGGGTAGGTTCCTGCACCTTTTCTTTTTTAAGAGAGGAAATATAGCCTGAAGTAACAAGTGGGAGTGTCTCATCTGAATCATTACTTGTTATGACTGACAGTGCAGAAATTAAATCAGCGGTGGTTACAGGTTTGGGGAAATATGCCTGAAAGCCTGCATTAGAATAGCGCTGCGCACCTTCCATACCAGCAATACTGGTCATCATTACAAGTGGCATTGATTTATAATGTTCATGTGCTTTTAGTGCTTTACACAGCTCTATACCATCCATTCCTGGCATTTGCATATCAAGCACTGCAATGTCATACATGCAATTGTTACTTTTATACTGCTGCGCGCACATATCAAGAGCTTCGCGTGCGTCACATGCAAGCGCAACTTTAGCGCCCCAATGTTCAAGCTGCTGTGAAATTACAATTCGATTTGTTTCGTTATCATCAACAACTAAAACTGTTAATTCTTTCATATTAATATTAGGAATATAACGCTCTTTTTGATCTCCCGATGTTAGCATTATAGAGGCAGTAAAAGTGCTTCCTTTACCTGCTTCGCTAGTGACAGAAATAGCTCCTCCCATTAACTCGCAAAGCTGCTTACAGATGGCAAGCCCTAAGCCACTGCCCCCGTACTCACGCGTTGTTGATGCATCTACTTGAGAAAACGGAGTAAATAATTGCTGTTGTTTGTCTTCACTTATTCCTATGCCTGAGTCTTTTACACTTACAACAAATTCTAAACCTTGAACCATTTTATTAATTTTCGCACTTACCACAACCTCGCCTTTAGCCGTAAACTTAACGGCGTTACTCAGTAAATTAGTAAGCACTTGGCGAATTCGCCCGGGGTCACCACATAATTGCGAAGGCTCCAAGGCTAACAAATCTAAAATTATTTCAATGCCTTTGTCTTGAGCAGTAAATGCTTGCGCGGCGGCAACTTCGCCAATTAAATCTCGTCCATTAAAGTTAATTTCTTCAAGTTCGATTTTACCAGCCTCGGCTTTAGAAAAATCTAAAATATCGTTAATTACGGCTAATAAAGAATGTGCGCTTGTTTTGGCAATGTCTACTTTTGTCTCTATTGACTTAGGTAATGATTCTAATTGAACAAGCTCTAGCATACCGAGCACACCATTCATTGGCGTTCTTATTTCGTGGCTCATAGTTGCTAAGAATTGACTCTTAGCAAGCGCTGCATCTTCAGCTTTAACAAGCGCTACTTTTAACTCCTCACTGATTACTTTACGCTGCTGAGAAACTAAAGAGCTTCCCACTAAAGTAGCTAATGATCGAAGATACGTTTCTTCGCTTTGCGTCCAATTGTGGTGCTCGCCTACCGTTTCAGCACACAAAATACCTAAATTACCATCGCCAGTTGCTATCACTGCATCAAGCATCGATTTAATATTTAGTGGTTTTGCATACGCTTCTATAAAATCAGCAGTTGCTGGGTGCGTATAAACATCATCAATAGCTACTAAGTTTTGCTTATAAATGGCGTTATAATATTCAGGGTAGTCTTTAGCAGTTAAAACAGCATTTGTATCTACAAAACCTTGCCCTTTAATGTATAAACCATGACATGTCATCACATCTCTTTTATCGTTAAAAATCCATACCGAAGCGCGAGTAATATCTAGCACTTCACACATAGATTTAACTGCTAACTTTTTAACTTGTTCTACATTACTGTTTTGTACTTCAGGGGCAACAGTAAGTGCGGCTAAATTTTTGTTATACCTGTTTGTTTTTTCGCTTTCGAGTTCAAGTCGCTTATGCGCATCAATACTTTGAAACGAGCCAAAAACACGTACGCATTTTCCATCTCTAAGCTCTGCTTGGCCCATTGATTTAACCCAACGCTCCTGCCCCGAATAAGTTAAAATAATAAGCTCAACACTCCAACTTTCACCTAAAGTCACAGCGCATTCAAACAAGGTACTTATAGTGTCTCGGTGTATTCCTGGTTTATAAAAATCAATTGCGGTATCTATGCTAGGCTCATAACCCTCTGGTACCTCATGAATAACTTTAACTTCATCAGACCAATAAAGCGTATGCGCCTCTAAGTCAATTTCCCATGCGCCAATCTGACCTTGCTTACTCATTGATTCGAGTAAATTTTGCTGACGATTTATTTCTAATTGAGTGTTATAACGATCCGTAATATCTAAAATAAACCCATCTAAATACAATATGTTGCCATCATCTGCGTAAATCGCTTGGCCTTTTTCGTTTACCCAATGCAAGGAACCATCGCGGGCTGTAATTCTATACTCAACAGACCATGGCTGCTTGGCGCCGACACAGCTTAATATTTCAGCTTTTATTTTTGTAGAATCGTCTTTGCATATTAAATCAAAAAAGTTAATGGCTTCGCTATGTATCAACTCATCAGGCGAATAGCCTGTTATTTCACTCGCTTGGTCGCTCATATAAAGCATGCTTAATTTGTCATCAAATTTACATCGATAAATAATGCCCGGTATATTTGATACTAAAGATGCAAACCTATCTCGACTTCCTTGCAATTCATGCTGTGTAGATTTTTGATCAGATATGTCTAAATGCGTACCTATCATACGTTTTGGAGAGCCATCGGTATTCCACTCAACTATTTTTGCAGTATCGAGAACCCAAATCCAATCTCCATTTTTATGCTTCATGCGGGCTTCGCTAACATAATAGTCAGTCTCGCCGGCAAAATACGCTTTAAGTTTTCTCTCCGATATAGCTAAATCATCAGGGTGAGCAAATGTATACCAAGTATCTATAGTGCATGGTTCAAGCTCGCTGAGTTTGTAACCTATAATCTCGGCCCAGCGATTATTAAATGTCACTTTTTTAGAATCGATATACCAATCCCAAATACCCACGGCTGTTGAGTCAATCACTAGTTGTAACTGTGTTTTGTGCTGTTCAAGCTCTAGCTCTTGTAATTTAAGTGCTGAAATGTCAGTACGAATAGCAATATAGTTTTGTGGTTTACCGTTTTCATCTAAAAATGGCACGATGGTCGTATCTACCCAATAAAAATCACCATTTTTAGCTTTGTTACATATTTGCCCGTTCCATATGTCGCCATGTTTAAGGGTTTTATACATATTTTTAAAAAATTCTTTTTCGTGTTTTCCTGAATTTAAAAGGCGATGGTTTTGACCTATTAATTCGTGTTCATCGTAGCCACTAATCTCACAAAATTTCTTATTTACAAAAGTGATGGTGCCATGCAAATCAGTTACAGCAACAATAGCGTGTTCATCTAATGCACTTTTTTGCTCGGCTAACTGTTTTAATGCAATTTGAAGTGCAGAGCGTTGTTTTTGTAATATACTTTGTTGCTCTGCTTTTACGTCCACTAACTTACGAAGACCTAATGAAAGCTGATTAAACTCTATACTGTCGTTTATTATTGGAACTTTAACCAAATCGCCTTTTGTAATATTTTCAACAATTTTAGCTAAGTTAATTAAAGGCTGAGAAAGCCGGCGACCAAACCACCAAGACAGCGTTAATATAAGCAATAACGCCCCCGTATTAGTCAATACAGCAAGCTGCTTATAATAATTGGCGCCTTGTAGTGCGACTTCTTTTGGTTTTGATACGAGTAGCTGCCAGCCAGATTCATTTAAAAACTCTAATGAATTAATATACCCATATAAAGTGACTTCATTCTTATCACTATAAGTAAAAACACGTTGTGTTGGTGATCCGTTTTGAGAGAAAAATAGTGGTTGGGTATCGTCTGAATTATTACTTTTTTGAATTTTATTTTTGTACATAACATAAAATGTTATGTCTTTATTAGCAGCGTGTATTTTACTTAAATTATTTAATAAGCCGTTTAAATTTATATCTGCGATCAATATTGTTTGTAACTTATTTTCATCATTTAATACTGGCAAGCCAATAATATGATAGTCGCGCCCTGAGGCAGTCATTGACCGAAACTGAATCTTGCCTGTATTTTTAATACCTGTGCGTATGTCGTCAAAGCGCTGCTCTTTAATAACATCAAAAAAAGGTGATAAAGGTCGTGAGTTAACAAGGTTTATATCTATAAGCTCTACATGATTAACGAAGTCATACTGCTCAACAAATTGATTTATTAATTTTTGTTTTTTAGCAGAGCTAATATCAAGTTGTGACCTAAGCAAATATAAATCTTTAACATGGTCTGCAAACCAAATATCAGCAAATTGCTTGCCTATATTATTAAGCTCGTTAAGTTCGGTGTCTGCATTTTGTTTAAGGGTGCGATTTACGTGTTCAAGACTAAACCACGTAAGTATACAAAGTGGCACTAAAGCTATAATTATAAAGGTTATAATTAACTTACTTCGAACAGATTGTCCTTTACCTGTTAATTCACCAAAGTTTAAACCTTTGTCCATGCTTAATACCCAGCAGCTTTTAATCATTTAATATTACTTACATTAATGCACTAAATATATAAAGACGCAAGTTTTGAGCCGTAAACTCCTTAAAAACTCGACATTTAGCGCGACAAACTTAAATTTACGCATTTAAGAAAATACGCCTTTATCATTAACTTAAAATTACGTTCATGTACGCGACAACTTCTGTAGCTGTTTTAAACCACCCATGATATAATCAATATTCAGTCAATGTATTTGAAGGGATTATGGCAATGGCGCACGATCATTCACATAGTCATGTAGACGAAAACCAAAGTAATAAGCAGCTCACCGTTGCAGTTTTTATTAATGTATTACTAACCATAGCCCAAGTTATTGGTGGGTTATTTTCGGGCAGTTTGTCACTTATAGCAGATGCACTTCACAACTTAAGTGATGCCGCCGCTATATTTATAGCCTTGATTGCACGAAAAATCGGTAATAAACCAGCTGATGACACTCATCACTTTGGCTATAAACGCGCTGAAATACTCGCCACTCTTTTTAATAGCAGTACACTAATAATAATTGGTGTGTATTTAATTTTTGAATCAATTTCGAGTTATTTAAACCCTCAACCAATTAATGGTTGGATAGTTGTGTGGGTGGCCGCAATAGCGTTAGTGATTGATTTAGCAACAGCGTATTTAACCTATCGAGCTGGTGCAAATCACAGTATAAATATAAAAGCAGCCTTCATTCATAACGTATCAGATGCAATGGCATCTATTGTGGTAATCATTGCTGGCACCTTAATTATTTTATATCAATGGTATATTGTTGATTTAATCGCCACTGTACTTATTTCTATGTATGTAATTTATCATGGCATTTTACTTTTAAAACAAAGCTGCAAAGTTTTAATGCAAGCAGCGCCTGACAATATCGACACACACGCAATATCGGATGCTATTAGTAGTAAATTTAATATCGAATCGGTAACCAGTATTAAGCTTTGGCAATTAGACGATAAAGAAAGCTACTGCGAGCTTATTATTAGCACTCAGCAAGCGATTAATTTGCAAGCCATAAAAATATTCTTACACGATAATTATAATATCGAAAATTGCATAATAGAAATCCAACCAAATACACAACTATTTAATTGAAAACAGCTCGTATTATCATTTACAATATTAGCATTAACTCATAATGAGATACCGTTTTTGAAAATTTGGTTACGTAGAATTCATTTAGGCCTTGCCCTTATTAGCGGACTATTTTTATTAATAGTGAGCTTAACCGGTGCTGTTATGATTTATGCAAAAGACATTCAGCACTTAATAGAACCCGCAAAATGGCAAGTAGCACCACAAGCTACTTTTATGCATTACGATGAGCTTATACAAAATGTACAAACTCAAACTAAGCAAAAAATTACTTTTTTTATGCCAGAGCAAGCACCGGACGCCGCATGGCAGTTTAGGTTAGCTAATAAACACTACGCTAGTGTTAATCCCTATTCAGGGAGTGTACTAAACGTCTATGAATCAACCGATACTATTTATGGGTTTGCCCAAGGCTTACATCGCTGGCTGTTGTTTGAAAATAGTAAGGGTGAAAAAACCTTTCGAAATTGGATGTCGGTATGTGCATTGCTACTTTTAATAAATGTATTACTGGGCTTTTACTTATGGGTAAAACCAAAAAACAGAGTTAAACGTTTAGCTATAAAACCAAAAGCCAAATTTAGAGTGCTCATGTATCAATTTCATACAGTGCTTGGTGTTTACTTTTTTATACCGCTTATACTGATTGCATTTACTGGTATGGCATTTAACTGGAAAACACAAACTCAATCTGTATTAGAATTTGTAACGTTTAACAAAGTAGAGCAAAGACCTAAAGCGCCAAAAATAATCCCCCTTTCTCAAGCTGTTTTAAATTATAACGAAGCAATAAAAAATGCCGAGAGCGTATTCCCTGATGGCAAAACATATAGAATTTACTTGCCTAAAAAAGATGACGAAGCAATTGCACTGAGAATGCAAAACCCTGGCGAAAGCCATGCTTACAGCTGGGTTTGGACTAACCCATTTACTGGTAAAGTATTAAACTCATTTGACGCCAGTAAAACCAACTTCACAACACAAGCATGGAACTTTAAGTATAAATTTCACATTGGTGATTTTGCAGGTCCTATAGTGCAGTTTTTATGGTTATTAATAGCCCTTTCACTCGCATTTTTTATTGTAAGCGGTGTATATTTTTGGTTAAAACGCCATAAATGGAAATAAATCTCATTAACACTTGTGTCGTTAGTTGATAATAATTACCATTACGTAAATTGTTATCAACTAAGACACCCCATGTTAAAAACTTCGCTTTGCCTTATTGCTATTGCAATAAGTACTAACACGTTAGCAAATGAAAATAATAAAAATGAATACACTTCTGATCAGTTAGAGCATGTCATTGTATCTGGCAGCCGCATATCAGAGAACATTGACGAAGTACCTGCCTCGATTACCGTTATTAATCAGCAACAAATACAACAGCATTTAAAAGTAAGCTCAGAACTGGGAAGTTTACTCGCGCAAATGGTTCCTGGCCTTGCCCCAGATACTGGCAGTTCAAGTAATTCAGGACAAACACTACGCGGCCGTGCGCCATTAATAATGATTGATGGTGTACCGCAATCAACACCTCTTCGTAATGGTTCTTTAGGCGTAAAAACGCTTGATGCAAGTGCCATAGCGCGCATTGAAGTCATAAAAGGCGCAACGTCTATTTATGGTAATGGTGCCTCAGGTGGCATTATTAACTACATAACAAAACAGGCTCGCAGTGATGGTAAACCGGAAGGTGAAATAAGTATTTCAAGCCGCTTTAGCGCTGTTAAATTAGCAGAAAGTNGGTAGAGTATCAGCCGCAGTAAACGGTAAGCTCGACCAACTAAGCTACCTGCTAACGGCAAGCTATGAAGAAAACGGCGTACAACGCGATGCAGAGGGCGATATTTTAGGCTTGCAATATGGTTTATCAGACTCTGAAACTCAAAACTATTTTACCAAACTAACTTATGATTTTGACGACGAAAAGCAACTGCAGTTTAGCTATAACTTTTACAGCTCACAGCAAAAAACTGATTTAGGCGATGTTACTGGCGATGGCAATATAGGGGAGAAAACATACGCTATACACGTCCCCTTAGAGCTTCAAAAACAAGGTAAGCCGCAAGGCCCAGAAGGCAACGAAAATATAACCCTAAAATATGTTGATTACGCGCTGTTTGAAAACACACAAATGACCCTCGATCTGTATAAACAAAATATAGAAAACGTATTCTTTTTCTCAACCGCTTTAGCCAACCTTGATGAAGGTTATAGCGGTGGTCAATCGGTTATTAAATCAGACAAGCAAGGTGCCAGAGCTACATTTAATAGTCAGTTTGATTTTGAAAACGTAACAGCCACCCTAATCTACGGTATTGATGCCTTAAACGATAAAACATCGCAACCTTTAGTAGATGGCCGTGTGTGGGTGCCAGAAATGGACATGGAAAGTGTGGCTGGCTTTTTACAAACCAAATGGGTAATAAACGACGACATTATTGTAAAAGCGGGTGTAAGAAAAGAAAGCATTGATTTGAGCGTAAGTGACTACCAAACGCTAAAACTTTGCAAAACCGCATCGCAATGTTCAGTACCATTAAATGTGCGTGGCGACACCATTAATTACGATGCAACAACTTATAACGCCGGTATTAAATATAACTTAACAGATGCCTTTAGCCCGTTTTTTAGCTACTCACAGGGCTCTGATATTTCTGATATTGGTCGCTTACTTCGTGCTGCAACCGTTGACGACATTGCACTTATTCAAACACAAGCCTCAATAATCGACAATTACGAAGTTGGTTTTACCTCACAGTTTGAAAACGTACGTTTTGAATTTGCTCTTTACAGAAGTACCTCAGAGCTTGGTACAAGTAATGAGTATAATGAAGTAACAGGAGTTTACGAACCTGTGCGTGCGCCACAAGAAATATGGGGTTACGAAGGGTTAGTTAATTACACTATTACCCAAGATCTTAAATTAAGCGCAACGTACAGCTATGTTGAAGGTAAAAATACCGAGGCCGATGACTATTTAGGGGCAAGCCAAATTAGCCCACCTAAAGCAACAGCGAATGTAACGTGGCAAACAAATGACGAGCTATCTCTTGCAATGAGCTTTTTATATGTAGGCAACAGAAAGCGTTTTGATAAAAATGCGCAAGGCCAATACTCTGGCGATCAGGGCCCTGTTAGTAGCTACAACACATTTAACTTAAGTGGCCAGTACAATGTTAACGCCAGCTGGAGTGGCTATTTTGGTATCGAAAACCTGTTCAATAGCGATTACTACCCTGCCCGCGCACAATCTTACACTTACGGCGGCTATAACATCAAAGGATTAGGCACAACGGCTACCCTAGGTGCTAAATACCAGTTTTAATTAGTAATATACTCAATAAATAGGCATCATCAGCATGCCTATTTATTTAAAAAATAATATGAAATGCAGTCTCTCAACTTATTGTTTATAAATACCTCTAGTAATCATTCTCAGATACTAATACAAATAAAAAACTGTCCACAAACCAAGCAGTAACGCAAACTTAAATAAGAATCAAAACCAATAGTAAAGCAATGATTTTTATAGAGAAAACTTGCAATATAGGCTATATGTACTACACTGCATACAATTGAAATAGTTGAGGCGATTTATCATGAAAGGTAATCAAAAAGTAATCGATGCGTTTAATACATTGTTAGCTAACGAATTAGCAGCAATCGATCAGTATTTTATACACTCGCGCATGTATGACGACTGGGGTTTAAACAAACTATACGAGCGCCTTAACCACGAAATGGAAGAAGAAAAAGATCACGCAGACTGGCTTATTAAGCGCATCTTGTTTTTAGAAGGTGTACCAAATATGACTAAGCGCCGTGATTTACTTATCGGTAACGATGTAAAAAGCATGATGCAAAACGATTTAACACTAGAGCTTGAAGTAGTTGCGTGTGTTAAAGACGTCATCGCAATATGTGAAGAACAACAAGATTATCAATCTCGTAGCATTTTAGAAAAGCTGTTATTTGATACCGAAGAAGATCATGTTTACTGGTTAGAGCAACAACTTGGTCTAATTGATAAAATTGGTTCTGAAAATTATCATCAAGCACAAATGGCTTAGTAGGAGCATATTATGAAAGGCGATAAAGACGTTATTGCAGCGCTTAATAAAGTACTCGCTAATGAGCTTGTTGGTATTAACCAATACTTTTTACATGCACGTATGTTTAAAGATTTTGGCTTTACACAGCTTGATAAAGCAGACTACAAAGTATCAATTCAAAAAATGAAAAACGCTGATCGTTTAATTGAACGTATTTTGTTTTTAGAAGGCTTACCAAATCTTCAAGACCTAGGCCGATTACGTATTGGTGAAAACAGCGAAGAAATGATTGCTGCTAACATGAGTTTTGAACTCGATACTATTGATGAGTTACGTAGCGCAGTTAAACTGGCTGAAAGTAAAAAAGATTACATTACCCGTGAAGCCCTTGATCACATTTTAAATGAACAAGAAGAGCAAATTGATTGGTTAGAAACCCAACAATTACTTATTAAAAATACGGGTATCAAAAACTACTTACAGTCTCAACTGTAAATAGTAACAAGCATAAAAAAAGCAGCTAAAAAGCTGCTTTTTTTATATCTAAATTTTATATGTAATTAAGCAACTTGATCCGTTACATCCGCAATTTGAATAAGCCTGCGATTAAGGATCTTTTTAGTACAACCACAACACTTACCGCATTGGCTGCCTACTTTAAGCTCTTTGGTTAATTCACGCATGGTCGTTGCACCATCGTCAATTGTTTGCTCAATTTTTTTATCAGTCACACCGTGACAAAGACAAATATACATCAATACAAACCGTGTTAATTACATTCAATAGATGCATACTAATCTAAACGACAATTGTTATCAATAGCTTCCTCACTAATAAATATAAATTATTTATTAGAATATGGTATTTGTTCTCTTAACTATATTTACCTAAGAATAAAGTTATGGAATAATGGCCGCCTCTTAGGGGAGTAGCCCGCTCAGTAATGAGTAAACTTATCAACATAATTGCACCTCATGTGCATGGTAAGTTTGTAATGTTGTAGCAAGCGTTATCGGCGAGACCTAGGTAGACACTATCCTCATGGCGGGNCCCGCCTGTAAGAATCAATAATGGAAGTTTTTTTAACCTCAACCGTCACTGTTACACTTGCCGAAATTGGCGATAAAACCCAGCTTTTATCACTCCTGTTAGCTGCCCGTTTTCGTAATAAAAGCGCACTTATTCTTGGTATTTTAGCCGCAACTTTACTCAATCATGGCCTATCAGCGTGGTTTGGGCAGTGGTTAAGTAATAGTTTTTCTTCTGAATATTTACCTTGGCTTGTAAACATCAGCTTTATTGTTGTTGGCCTTTGGCTATTAGTTCCAGACAAAGACGAAGATGTAAGTAGTAAATACGATAGCTACGGGGCTTTTTTAGTTGCTTTTGTATTATTTTTTATTGCAGAAATTGGTGATAAAACACAAATAGCGACAGTGTTGCTAGGCGCACAATATCAGTCTGTGTTTTGGGTAACGGTAGGAACCACGTTAGGTATGCTAATTGCTAACGTGCCTGTTATATATGCTGGTAATGCATTACTAAAAAGAATATCTCTAAACACCGTACGTGCTATTGCTGCTTGTGTGTTTGTGTCATTAGGTATTTATGGCTTAGTTACAATTTAATCAATGTTAAAGCTCGAACCTATTAATTTAAGTGCGAGCTTTAATTTTTTCTGCACGTTATTTACGTATTATTTACACAATAACATCCCTTGGTTTGTGTAATTAAGAGGTTTGAGTTAAAACCTGCAGCTAAATTAGTGACCGCAGTTTCAACAAAGCCACTTCCCTGGGCACACGCTAACCCTTCGGAGAGAGGACCGGCATAAACAAAATCACCGTTTTTATTAATAATAACGGCGGCAGGCGTTGCCGGAATAACAAGTTTAAGCTTTGGTGTTAATTCAACTTGTACAACCTTCATAGCTTTATTGGCAGCAAAGGAGCTTAACGATGAAATATGCGGCTTGGCTTGTATGGTGCACCCGCAATTTTTTTCAGTTATAAGCACTAACGACGCTTCATTAGTGTCAACCCAGTCCAATTGCTTTTTAAAGTTATTAAACCAGTGCTTTTGCAATAAAACTTTTGAGCTATCAAACGGTTTAAGTTGCTCTAACTGAAAATACACTAACCCTGCAACAACACAAACAAGCCATATAGTTATAAGCGAAAATACAAAAGAGTTAGATTTATTTAAACTTGGCAATGCTTTGCTCTAATACATCAATACTTACATCGATTAACTGCACCTTAGCGGTTAACTGCTGCACTATTTGCGTATCTTGGTACTGATTTTGGCGCATAGTATCAGTACTGCTTGCTATTAACTCGGTATTACCTGCCTGCTCCGCTACCACTTGTGCAACTGAGTCAGAGCTTGAAGATACTGCGGCTATTTGCTCGCTCATTGCTGAAATATTCTCTTTCATTGCAGCACTAATACTTGTTAAATCAACTACAAAACTCACACACTGACTCATTGATTGCGTTGACGTTTTACTATTATTAACAAGATCTTTTAATGTAAGACTAATTTTATCTGTTGTTGCTTTACTGTGGTTAGCCAAAGATCTTACCTCATCAGCAACAACAGCAAAACCTCGACCGTGTTCGCCTGCGCGGGCAGCTTCAATAGCGGCATTTAAAGCAAGTAGGTTTGTTTGCTCAGCAATACCTGATATTTCATTAAGAAGCCCTGAAATAACATCGCCCGCTGCCACTAAGTGATTTATCTTTTCTTCGGTATGGTTAAGCAGTGTTAACAACTCTCTACTTTTAGCATCTGTTTGAAGCACTTCTTTTAATGCATCACCTGCAGATTGTGTAATATGGTCAACTTGGCGCTTAAGCACCTCACTTTCTTCTTCTACAAGTTTAAAGCCATTGGCAACTTGAGCGCCAGAATTAGCAATATCATCGGTTTGTTGTGTGCGTTGAACCGCACCACTCGCTAACTGATCGTGTACATCAATAAGCTCTTGTGAGTTTTTTTGCAATGATTCTGATTGAGTTTGTACCTGCTTAATAACATCAGATATATAGTCTAGCAATGTATTAAATCCAACCACAGCATCGCTTTTAGTATCATCAGCACGTAGGGAAAGTTTAATATTCTCAGGATCTTTCATTATTTGCTCTGTCGCATAACTTAAAGATAAACCCGCACGACGTTCGCGTTGTAATGTTTTAGCTATATAACCTGCAACTAACACTTCAACTATTGCATATCCTGCATGTATAAGTACTGTAGTAAAAGCAAGCCTATCGGGGTCAAATACGTAGAAACCCGTATTTTGAGTTTGTAGATAATAAAAAGATAAATGGTGAACAGCTACAAAAATAATCGCGGTAATAAACACTCGCCACTGTACAAAAACAATTAACATGGGCATTAAAATAAATATTTCAAAATGTACTTCAATCAACCCAAAAGTTTGTTGTATGTGCAAAAATGAAAACATCATTATGGCCGCAGCCACCACATGCGGCGTTACAGGACTATCCCCCTGTGTCTTTAAAAGCCATATAGGTAATAAACACAATGGCAAACCTATCATAAAAGCCTGCGCTAACGTGTCGAAGTACAAACCAATAGCGATAGACTCGACAAACAAAAGACTGAAAATAATCGTAAATAACCGGCCAATACTAGACATAAGAACCTTAAAATTGTTGTTTGCATTATTGTTTATAAAAGCAGTCTGCAATATACGTACATAAACAAGTTTCAGTTCACTGAGCACAGTAATAAACTATCTGCACAACCATAAACATATTCAATTTACATTACATTCCGTCTACTTAATTATAGGCAGTATTTTTTTAAACGTAGGCGTTGCTGCTTTTTTTGTCCATTGAAAAAGAACTATTTCAGCGCATGAAATTACCGCACCTGCTTGGCGTAATTGCTCAACTGCCAGGTTTTTATGTTCTGGATTTCTAGAACCAATTCCATCGTGTGCAACAATAATTTCAAAACCATTTTTAATTAAATCTAAGCATGTTTGTAAAACACACACATGTGCTTCAGTTCCCACAACAACAACTTGCTGTTTACCATAACTTTTTAACTTATCAATAAAGCCTGGCTCTGCACACGCACTAAAGTACGTCTTATGAAAATACACGGCATTAGGTAACATGCTTTTAATTTGCTGATTAGTTTTGCCCAACCCCTTGACATATTGCTCGGTTATTAAGACTGGGACACTGTGAATAATACCCGCCTGCGCTAACTGCAATGTACTTTTTAAAATATTCGGAAAGTCTTTAATTGCAGGAGCAAGCAACTCTTGTAAGTCTATTATTAATAACACGCTATTTTTTGCATCAACATTAGAGAAAACCACTATACTCTCCTTCTAAGCATTTACTATTATCTGTATAGAGTAGCTCACTATTTGAAAATAGAGCTTTTAACTTTACGTATATCATTTGTAATTAAAAAATAAAAACTTATGCTATATTTACTATCTAGCTAAGTATCATCCTATCCTCCACTGAGAGTGTTTATAAGTGCGTTTGAGCAAACTTTTTTTTCATATCACTATTGTTTTTTTACTATGCATCCAAAGCACTTTTGCATCACAAAACTATGCTCAACAATTACAACGAATTTCTACTGACGAAGGCCTATCACAAAGTTACGTTTTGCAGACTCAAGAGGATGATATTGGTTATATTTGGATAGCAACCCAACAGGGTTTAAACCGTTTTGATGGATATAATGTAAAAACTTTTAGTGGCGGCTTTGGCCTAGATAAACACTATATTTATGCGTTATTTAAAGCCGAAGACGGAAAAATCATTGTCTCAACAGACCTTTCTGGTGCTTATATAATAGATCCCCTCACTTTAAAAACCGAAAAAATCTATTCTGGTCAAATAGATAAAGAACAAAAAATATTCTCTCCGATCTCTGCAATGACTCAGCAACAAGGTACTTTTTACTTCGCCATAGATGCCCAAATATATACATTTGATGAGACGAGTAAACGCTTCACATTTAAGCTAATCCTGCCAAATAAAGGTGACTACATTCGGTCATTAACAATATATAAAAACACTTTATATATTGGTACAAATGATGGTTTATACACTGCAAATATAGATAATTCAGAACTTGTAAAAATACCTCTTCATCCCCCTGAAAAAAATACGATAGATAATGTAAACGTCAAATTCTTAAGTGTTGATAATGAATTAGGATTACTTGTTGGTACTGTTGAAGGCATGTATCAATTAGCATTCGATAATAACAAAAATATATCTGCAGCAAATATTACAACTTTAATCCCTGATTATAATATATGGGATTATGCCAATACTGTTTACGGGGAGTTTGTAGCAACCCAAAGTGGATTGTTCAGTTATCACCGCGAAACCAAAGAACTAGAATTCGTATTAAATTATGAAAAAAGTAAGTTTAATATTAATGAAAACTCAATAAACGATCTAATGGTTGATAAGTCCGGCGTACTTTGGCTCGCATCTAGAACCCAGGGCGTGTTTACATGGCCAATTAAAACCCGACGGTTTAAACACATTACTTTACCCGGTAACAATACTATTCATGCCACCTACCAAGACAAAAATAATATTATATGGTTAGGAACAGAAGATGGAATTGCACGGTACGACAAAGCAACAAATAAAAGTGATGTATATCTAAGCTCAACCGACTCAAAAGCAATATACGGGGCATCTGCCGTTTATGATATTTTTGCGTCTTCAATTGGTGATAATCAATTTCTTTGGCTTGTTACTTATAACGGATTTGAACTTTTTGATAAGCAAAGTGGTAAAGTTATTGAAAATAAAGACACAGACAATAACGTAATTAACCAATCCAATTTATTTGGCTTTGCCCAATTATCTGCAGACACATATGCATTTATGTCTGATGATAATTTTTATATTTTTAATGAAACAACCGGAAAAACAAGAATTATTAAAGGACTCAAAGAGCAAGTTGACCCTTTATTTTCTTATGCTTTTTATAAACCCCTCGACACACATCCTGAAGAGTTTGTACTTGGCACATCAAAAAGTTTTTTTAGGTACAACGAAAAAACGAAAACTTTAACGACTATATTTCAGTCATTTAATCCTAAAGAAGATATTTTTTACACTGTAGAAAATTTTTACTTAGACTCAAAACGAAATATCTTATGGTTGGCAACCACCCACGAAGGCTTGCTTGGTGTTGACCAAGTTACTTATGAGAGAAAACACTACATAGGATTAAAAAATTCATTTAATACTGACTCTATCTATTCGTTACTTCCTGATGAAAATGGTTTTTTATGGGCAAGTACCGACAATGGTTTATATCAAATAAACCTAGATACACTCAATGTGGTGAGTTATTCAGTAAAAGACGGGTTGAACATAAACCAATTCACACAAATCGCAGCAACAACATTAAATGATGGCAAATTAATTTTTGGTAGCAATGCGGGAGCTCTACTGTTTGATCCCTTAGATTTTGATGAGAAAGAGTTATTTAAAAAAAATAACTTAGCTATTACTGATATAAATCTCTTTACCAAAGAACTAAATTATTATCCGCAGAAATACCTTAGCCAACCGCTTGAGCTTGACTATGAGGATATGGGTCTTACGGTTAGTTTTTCTAGCTTTTCTTACCCCAATATAGACAAAGCGTATTATAAGGTAATTCTTTCAGGGCCAACATCCCTTACATATGAAGACTTACAATCTAATCAAGTGTTTTTCACAAAGCTTCAACCAGGTAGCTACTCACTAACAATATCAGCACATAATCGTGATGGTGTTGTTACAAGCGAACCAGCCACACTCAACATCAACGTAGCCTACGCTCCTTGGAAATCGCCCTTTTCTATTGCCGCCTATGTAATTTTAATACTTGCCGTATTGTTTTTCATTTTTTGGCAATACCGCAGCCGCCAAGTTGCAATTGAACGAGCCCATAGAGCCACTATTCATTCACAAAAACAAACAGAACTCGCGCTTAAAAATAATAAAAGCGGTGTTTGGGATTATAATTTTAAAGATAATTCTGTAAACACACTTAGAGGAAGTGAGCTAGGTTACTCAGACTTACCTGAACGCGTGCACATAGGCCAATTTTTAGTACTTATACATCCAGATGATCGTCGTCGTTTTGAAAGCCAATGGGAAAACTATTTCAAATATAAAAAACAGCAAAATTGGCAAGCAACCTATCGTTTACAACACAAAAAAGGCCACTGGCTGTGGTATCAAGATACAGGGCAAGTTATTTATAACCCTCAAACAAATGAGCCTTTATATGTTTCTGGCATATATACCAACATAACTGAGCAACGTGCTAATGAGCAACAAGCAAAAATTTTAGGTGAAGCGTTTAGCCAAATAAACGACTGGTTACTTATACTCGATAAGCATTTAATGCCATTTTCTGCGAATAACAGCTTTATTGAAACGTTTTCAAATGAACAGGCAGCCACTAAAATTAGTCCTAAATTGTTCATAAAAGCGATTGGTAAAAATAAATGTAAAGAATTTGCTCGTATTTTAAAAAAATTAAAACCGACTGAAAACTGGCAAAGTGATGCTTACATAAAAACAGCAAAGAATAACAAGCATCCTATTCATATAAGTGCCACAGCTGTAACTAAAGATACCGCAAGCTATTATGTTGTTGTTATTACAGATTTAACCGAGCAAAAACGTGCAGAAAACGAACTTCGCTATTTGGCTAATTTTGACCCTCTAACGCATCTACCTAATCGTAGTTTAATGTATCAAAATATTGAAGAAGCGATTAAACATGCCAATGAAAGTAATACACAATGCGCATTATTATTTATTGATTTAGATAAATTTAAACCTGTTAATGACTCTTTTGGCCACGCAGTAGGCGATAAGCTACTGTGTAATATTACCCAAAGAGTAAACGGTATGCTTGGCGAAAATGCTAAACTTGGCCGCCAAAGTGGTGATGAATTTTTAGTGCTGATTCAAAATATAAAATCGCTTCAGTCTCTTCGCGATACAGTAAGAAAAATTAGTAATGAATTAGCTAATAAAGTAATTATTGAAGACTTCTCTATTAATATTTCAGCCAGTATTGGCGTCGCTTTATACCCGTTCGATGCTGTAACCACCGATATACTTATCCGTAATGCCGATGTTGCGATGATGCACGCTAAACAAGGCGGGAGAAACGACTTTAAGTTTTTTAGCGATGAAATGAATGAGCTGATAAAACAAAAGTTACTGCTCGAAAATGATTTAAAAGATGCAGTAAAAGACAACCGATTTTTTAATCACTATCAGCCCATTATCGACATAGAAGAAAAAACAATAAATGGCGTGGAATTACTCATGCGCTGGAAAAATCAAGGACAGTTGGTATCGCCAGCACTTTTTATACCGGTAGCAGAAGAAACTGGTTTAATAGAACTCCTTACTGAGCAAGCATTGCAACGAGCTCTTATTGAAATTGCACCTATACTCAGCGCAAACCCATTGTTTTATATATCTTTAAACTTATCGCCTAAACACATTTTAAAAACAAACATAACACAGCGGCTAATGTCTATATTAGCGGACTCTCAAGTTCATCCAAGACAATTAAGACTTGAAATAACAGAGAGTATTTTATTAGAAGATAAGCTTAAAGCAGCCAAACAGCTGCAAAACCTAAAAGCTGCTGGGTTTAAATTACTGCTTGACGATTTTGGTACTGGTTACTCATCACTCACCTATTTGAGCCAATTTCCTATTAATGTTATTAAGATAGATCAAAGCTTTGTAAACAGTATTGGTATAGATAAAGGTGATGAGTCGATTATTAAGACCATTCTTTCATTGGCCGAAAACCTAGATCTTTACTGTATTGCAGAAGGAGTAGAAACGCGCGAACAGATGATCTTTTTAGCTGGAATTGGATGCAATGTATTGCAGGGTTATTACTTTGCAAGGCCAATGGATGCTAAAGACTTACGTAAAAGCGATTGTTTTAGCAATATCATTGATTTGATTTGATTTGATTTGATTTGATTTGATTTAAAACATTAAAAGCGTGCTAATCATTATTACACGCTTTTATATTAATTAAATGCTACTAATGGATATGATGGCATTCATGGCTTTCAATTTGTAATACACTATTACGTACATTAAATTTTTCGGCTAACAATTGCTCTACCTTCATACGACACGCTTCATCATGTTTTTCAATCGTACAATGCTCTTTAAGGACAACGTGTGCGCCTACTACAATACCATTATACTTGCGCGTTACAGTGACGTTATGGACATTATGAACATGCTCCATATCTGTAATCTCACTTTCAATATCTGCTACTTTAGGGAGTTTGGCCTTATTTAAGCGTAAACCTTTTATACAACTAATAATGACCTTAACACCGGTAAACAACACGAAAGAGGCGATTAACATGCTCGATAAAATATCGATAACAACCCAGCCCGTAAAATATATAAGAATACCAGCCACAAATGTCGATACGGTAGAAATCAAATCAAAGAATGAATGTAAAAATACCGCGTAAACATTAATACTCGCTTTGCGGCCTTTATATAAAACCCATGCAGCAGCACCATGAAACAAAAAACCAATAGCAGCAATAACCGACATTAAATAACTATTAATAGCCAGCTCATTTCCTTCATGCTGGTGTACATAGCGCTCACCACCTTCATACAAAATAATTAAACTGATTGCTAGGTATAAAAATCCGTTCACCAGACCACCCAAAAGCTCGGCTCTTTGATGACCATCGTTATAAGTTTTAGCAAAATGAATAGCGAGACTTGATGCAATAAGTGCGATGAATAACGAGCTATTGTGAACAAACAAATGCCCCGCATCGGCAAGTACAGCAAGCGAATTAGAATAATAAGCACCTATAACCTGAATTACCATAAACGAACACGTAATTGCTAGCGCAATGAGTAACCGACGACGAGAAGCTTGGTGTGTAGTGATTTCTGTCATGAAATGCTTGAATAACCTATACTTAAAGTGCAAATAAGCCAAAGATGGCTTAGAGTAGAAATGGGTAATGATATACAGTATCAATTATAATACGTACCGCCATCAAACGCACTAAAAACTTAGTAAATCAAAAAAAATGTGCTAATAATTAGTAGGTAAAAACAATAAAAATACAATAGATAACAATTTAATTGTGGCTTAAACACATGGAGAGTTAAGTGAGTAATAATCGATCAGATGAAATGTGGCAAAACATGAAGTTACTGCCATTTTGTATATTACTTTATGATGCCAATGAAGATATATTCAAAGTTAACAGTCAGGCACTGAGTTTATTTGACTTAAAAGAACAACCACATTTTAAAAAAGCTGATTTTTCACATATTACGTTAACCAATCATCATAGTAAAAAAGAGCTCTTAATAGAGGAACTCTTCATTGATTATTTTATGGCAAATAACCAATGCCAGTTTGTTTTATCAAAACAAGCATGTAAATTAGTACTCAATGTAAAATTTGCAAAATTATCTAACTCAAACTCTATTATCATCATCGATATATTAAATAACAATGTAGATGAACAGTATGATTTCGATAATATCATTTCGAAAATTTCAACTGACTTAATTGATATTCAAAATGACGATGTTGATAAGCATATCAATTATGCATTAAAAGCAATCGGTACAGTTTGCCAAGCAGACCGAAGTTATCTTTTTAAATTCGCCGAAGATGGTAAAACCATGAATAATACTCACGAATGGGTCAATAATGGTATACAAGCATTTAAAGAGGACTTACAGGATCTTCCAAAAAACACTCTCCCTTATTTTTTTAGTTCAATGGTTCGCACTCACTTATTCAGAGTTAATAATGTAGCGACGTTACCTATTCAGGCAATAAGTGAAAAAACAATTTTTCAACAGCAAAAAATAAAATCGGTACTTTGTATTGGTTTACGTTATGACAAAGAACTCGTTGGTTTTATTGGCTGTGATTGCGTAGTTAAAAAGCGAAATTGGACTGATTTAGACCTCATTCGCTTAAGGTTAGTAGGCGAGATGCTTGCTAATGCTTTCAAAAGTTTAAATTACAAGAAAGAGCTACAACAAGCTCAGCAGCAACTCATTAATGCCAATCATAAACTTAACAAACAAGTTAATACTGATGGCCTTACAAACATTGCTAACCGACGCTGTTTTGATCAAACTTTAAAATGTGAAATTAAGCGCGGCGCACGTAATAAAGAACCCATTAGTTTAATAATGTGTGATATTGATTTTTTTAAGCGTTATAACGATAACTATGGGCATCAGCTAGGTGACGAAGTGTTAAAACAAGTTGCCAAAGCGCTGTATGATCTTTGTAAACGTGAAGGTGATTTAGCCGCTCGTTTCGGTGGTGAAGAATTTGCGATAATTTTACCTGCAGTCGACACAGATCACTGTCAAAGGTTTGCTGTTCTTATTCAGGAAAAAATCGCAGAACTTGCAATTGAACATAACTTTTCAACTGTCAGTAAATACCTCACTTTAAGCATTGGGTTTTATAGCCTTATACCCAATCAAAAAACAACATCTAAAGAAGTTATAACTAACGCTGACATAGCCCTTTATAACGCAAAAGAAACAGGCAGAAATAAAATAGCCAGTTTTTACAAAAACCTACTAAGCCGGCGCGCTACAGTGAGTTTTAGTGGTTAAAAGTTCGCTGTAGTGATAATCTATACACGCTGAAATTATAAACAATACAACCACTCAGCGTTTAATTATTATAAGGAATGTTTAAATGGATCCAGTCACACAAATTCTCGATATGGTTTTTACTGTTGAGGCTTTTTTACTTGTTTTTGTTATCGTGCTTTTAAAAAGTAGCGTTAAATTTGTACCACAAAACCGCGCCTGGTTAATCGAACGTTTTGGTAAATACCAATCAACTAAAGAAGCCGGCCTTAACTTTATTATTCCATTTATTGATAGAATCTCGGCTGATCGTAGCTTAAAAGAACAAGCTCAAGATGTACCATCGCAGTCAGCTATCACTAAAGATAACATCTCACTTATAGTTGATGGCGTACTGTACTTTAGAGTACTAGACCCGTACAAAGCAACGTATGGCGTTGACGACTATACGTTTGCAGTTGTACAACTTTCACAAACAACAATGCGTTCAGAATTAGGTAAAATGGAGCTTGATAAAACATTTGAAGAGCGTGATTTACTTAATACCAACATTGTTGCAGCTATAAACCAGGCATCTGAGCCTTGGGGTATTCAAGTACTTCGCTACGAAATTAAAGATATTGTGCCGCCTAACTCTATTATGGAAGCGATGGAAGCACAAATGAAAGCTGAGCGTGTTAAACGAGCTCAAATTTTAGAGTCAGAAGGTGATCGCCAAGCAAATATCAACGTTGCTGAAGGTAAAAAACAAGCACAAGTACTTGCTGCTGAAGCCGACAAAGCCGAGCAAATTTTACGCGCTGAAGGTGAAGCAACAGCTATTACTACGGTTGCAGAAGCACAAGCAAATGCACTTATTAAAATAGGCGAAGCTGCAGATACAGAGCAAGGTCAAAAAGCAATTCAGTTAGATTTAGCAACTAAAGCAATCGCGGCTAAAGAAGCGATTGCTCGTGAATCATCAATTGTATTACTGCCAGACAACGCGACAGATGCAAGCTCAATGGTTGCCCAAGGTATGGCAATCATTAATAGCTTAAATAAAAAGCATTTGGGTTAATAACTAAATAAAGAGGTTTGTATGGATTTTATTACGCAAAATTTACCGCAAACACTTATGGTACTTGGTATTGTTGCTTTAATAATAGAAGTAGCAGTACTTGGCCTTTCTACATTTATTTTGTTGTTTTTTGGATTATCGCTATTCCTTACAGGATTATTAATGAGTTTTGGTATTTTACCTGACTCATTAGCAACAGCCCTTTGGAGTAATGCAGTTGTAACAGCTGGCTTAGCCGTTGCACTTTGGAAACCATTAAAACAAATGCAAAATCGCGTAGATAAGAAGCAAGTGAATAGTGATTTTGCTGAACTTACTTTTGTACTTACTAGCGATGTAACAGAACAAGGTTTAACTACCCATCAATATTCAGGTATTAGCTGGAAACTCAAAAGTGAGCAACCAATTAGCGCCGGTACTGAGGTTTTAGTAACCAAAAAAGAAGTGGGTGTTATGTGGGTTAAGCCTAAAAGCTAACCATCACTTTAAAACAAGCACTGTGTATAATAAATTACAGTAAAACGGGCGACTCAAACTGCCCGTTTTTTATGCCTGAGATTTGAAATACAGCGCCTTGTTCAGTAACAGTATTATTAATCGATTCATCAAATGCCGATGTCACAAGTAACAATTCAGCATTTTTACCGCCAAATGCAGTGCATGTCGGTTTTATTGCGCAAAGCTTTATTGTTTTAATTAGCTCACCGCCTGGGGATAAACACATAACACACCCCATTCCCCACACAGCTAGCCACAAATTACCTAATTGGTCGGTTACGCAGCCATCGGGGTCAACATCAGTATTATTAAATTGATAAAAAACACGTGGCTCAGAGCAAGGTTCGCCAGTTTGCTCATCCAAATCTAATACATAAATACAACTCGTTAAAGAGTCGCAGTAATAACCGCGTAAACGTGGCTTATCAAAGCACAATCCATTTGGGATACTCAAGTTACTTACAACGACTTTAAGCTGGTGTTTATAATAACGGTATATCTTACCGTCACCTTTTTTAGCATTTACGTCCATTGTACTTAACCAAAAACCACCCCATGGATCAGCGCGGCCGTCGTTTGAACGCCTATTTAGTTGTGTATTTTCAATATTAAGAATAAGGTGGCGAGTGCACGAATTAATATGGTATTTGTATAAACCAGTACTTGTACCTAGCAACAAGTGCTGCTCATCAATCCACGCTATTGCACTGAGTGTATCAGGCATATTAACTGTTTTTAGTTGGCTTTCGCTGTGTATTTTTTTGCTTAAAAGTAATTTTTTATTTATGTCGACCCAATAAAAAGTATTCAGCATAGGGTGCCAAAGAGGACTTTCTGCAAGCCGATTCTGTGTGCTTTCAAAAATGGTTACGCTAGGGTCAAACATAAATACTTATTCTTTATTATTAACAAAGCCTTGTAACCCAAACCTTACCAGAAAACAGTTGATTTCGCGATGTGTACCTGGCTTTAATTTATCAACACCTTCAGTAATCTCTATCGCATTTTTTAGACTGAGTTGATAACATCAAATTTAATAAAAAGGATTGACCATGAACAACAATAATAAAAATACACTCGTCGTTGAAGGCGGTGCAATGCGCGGTATATTTGCCGCAGGTGTGCTTGATGAGTTTTTAAAACAGCAATATCAGCCGTTTGAACGCTATTTTGGTGTTTCAGCCGGGGCCACTAATATAGCCGCATTTTTATGCAAACAACCAATGCGAAATTATAAAGTGATTACTGACTATTCATGCCGTCCTGAATTTATTAATTTAGCGCGCTTTATTAAAGGTGGTCATTTATTTGATTTAGATTGGTTATGGCAAGAAACGATTCGCGAAATACGTCTTCATACAGAGGTATTCGAACAAACTCCACACGAGTTTTATATTGTATCTACGGCAATCGAATCAGGCAAAGCACACTATTTAAAAGCCACCAGCGCCGATATGGTGCATCAATTAAAAGCATCATGCGCTATACCCATTGCATATCGTGACTACCCTATTATTAATGACATAGCGATGACCGATGGCGGTGTTGCTGATTCAATTCCGGTTATAAAAGCTTACGAAATGGGTGCACGCGAAATCACCGTTATTTTGTCTCAATGTTTAGGCTATCGTAAAAAACCAAGTAAGGCACCTTGGCTTACTAAAAAAATGTATAAAAACTATCCCGCATTAATTCAAACGACCTTAAATAGGGCTGATTTTTATAATAAGTCTATCGATTTTATTATGAATCCACCAAATGACTGCAAAATCAATATCATTGCACCACCGGCTAATTTTAAAGTTGGGCGTACCACTAAAAAGTTTGAAATACTTAATAGTGGTTACAACATGGGAGTTGATACTGCTAAGGCCTTTTTAGCTAAATAACTGCATTATTTAACCTAATAATTGCGGTGCTTTACCCGCAATAACTGCGGTTAGTAAACCAGCTAACATAGCTCCCACAACGGTGCATATTGCACCGCCTAAAATACCGTAAACACTCATAAAACATATCAGCGCTAAACCAAATAGCAGTGCACTTAAAAATGTTTTAGTCGCTAATGTAAGTGTGTTTTTTCGTAGGTTGAGCATCATTAATAATAAACTTACCATCGCAATTGTAATTAGTAGCTCGTTCATGCGAGTTGTACCTCAACTTGTAATTTTTGTGTGCTTTTTATTTTTAAAGCACCAAACATACACACGGTACCCACCACCATAAAGCTTATATCTACTACCGCAACAAGCGAGCTATTAAGGTTAATAACATTGCTCACTCCAAATATAATATTAAGTGGCAGCACCAAAGCAAGCGAAGCGCCGCATAGTAAAAGTGTCAGCTTAAAGTAGTTTTTATAACCTATGGGCAATACGCTTAAGAGTACCCATGCCAACCACGTATAAAAAAACACGGGTCCAAAAAAGCTATTTTGCGCCACACCAATAACGGTATAATTAAGTACAACTTGCACAGGAAATAGCACAAAGCTTGCTAATACCAAGCCACCACAACTGCCAATAATAAAGCGATTCCAGCGTGCATATGCCTGCATACTCAGTGAAGGACTACTGCCACGTGTACGCTTTGCTAGCCACATCATCATGCCCGAAATAGGTAAAAGCGCAGTACTTAAACCAAGTAATACCCAAAGCAGTTTGACAAACACCCCTGCAAAGTTTCCAAAGTGCAGCGGAAACATCAGCTCAATTACTTTTATTGAAACACCTGAAATATCACCAAAACTACTCATCGACTGTACAAACTCACCATTGCCTTGGTAATGCAGTAACTGAGAAGCAACAGCCTCGCCACCTAACAAACGCAAATATACCTGCGCATTCGCATCGTTATGCGCCATTATTGTGACATCTCTAATTATTGCTTCAGGGTAACGACTATGAGCATGCTCTAAAATAGTGTCTATTTTTGTAGGTTGCTTAATGTGGCTAACTACAGGCTCAGGAATGGCGGTAAACGTTTCTATTAACTTATCTTGATCGCCACCAAAGCTCACAAAGGCAGCTGCTGGTAGTAAAATAATGGTCGCGAGCCCTAAAAATGATCCTGTAAAACCAATCACAATATTAAATACGCTGCCCCAAATACCTATAACCTTATGAGCATCGCTTATTGCAATATCTAACCCTTTAGCTCTCCTAAACGTAAAGAGTTCTTTTATCAATTTGCGATGAATAAACAAGCCAGTCACTGCACTTACTAAAAGCGTTAAACCTAAAAACCCAGTGAGTATTAACCCAATCGGTCGCCCTAAATGCAAATCTGCATGAAACTCACCTATATAAGTTGGCGCATCCGTTTTTTTATTGGCGTAAAACTCTTTACTAGGCCCATAGTAAGTATTTTCCAGCGCCAATGTATTGGGATGAAATTGAAATACTCTGGCCACCTCTTGGTCGTAATTTTCATCGCCATGGTGAGATTCAAATACCAACGTTAATAAATGAAAGTTATGCCCACTTGGTAAAAACACATGAATGTTTTCGCCAAATTCACTAGATACTTTTTTATGATATTCGTTTACTAGTCGGTTAATTTGCGCGCTAGCAACGTGTTGGCTAGATTGCAGTTCTGGATTTGCCCATATTTTTAACTCAGGTCGCGACAGAACTGCTAACGCCCCACTAAATGCAACAATAAATAGCAGTACCGCAGTAATAATTCCTACCCAGCTATGTAATAAAAATAGCTTTTTTAAAGTAATCGACTTCATCCCTGCCCCTGCGTTAACGCCCAAAAACTCAATAAACCATGTAATACACACAATGCAATCATGACTACAAAAGGTTGCCATACTTTTTGCGCCAAATACGCATAAATAAACAACGCAGTCCAAATAACAGGAAAGAGTAAAATAGGCAGTAATATTTGTTCATTCATTTGAAATGGTAAATAGGTTGTCATACCCGGAATCATTATTACCGCTGTAACTAGCGCTAATACACACGCAATTAAGTGCCTTCTCCGTGTAGCTGTAAACGTTTTTTTATTATTCATTATTCGCTCAATAAGTTTGCCCAAACATATACAAAAAAAGCATATGCAAATGATAACTATTGCCATTATATTGTGCATTTATCACTTAATGCAATTTATTAAACAAATTAAGTCTAATAACACTGTTGGTTTGCCTTAAGAGCTTTTATGCTACGCCTCGCAATTTAGGTACGCAGTAATGCGTCATTTCAGTTAAGCCGAGTTCGGGCTTTTAATTTTTCAGGAAGCAGTAAACCGTGGATATAATTAACGCGATTATTTTAGGTATTATTGAAGGTATAACAGAATTTTTACCCATATCATCAACTGGGCATTTAATTGTAGCATCAAAGTGGTTAGGCATTGAATCAACAGATGCTAACCTCGCCTTCGAAGTCATTATCCAACTTGCCGCCATTTTAGCGGTACTAGCCAACTATAAAGACAAGTTCAGCCCTAAACATTTCAATTTATGGGTGAAAGTTGCCATTGCATTTATTCCTTTGGGTATTATTGGTTTTATATTTAGTGATGTAATAAAAATACTGTTTAGCGTACCAATAGTAGGTGTTATGTTTATTGTAGGCGGTGTGATTTTTTTACTATTAGAGCGCAATTATAAAGAGGCTCAATGCACAACTACCGATGTAACCCAAGTTACTTATAAACAAGCTCTTTGGATTGGCGGAGCACAAGTATTTGCGTTAATTCCAGGGACTAGTCGTGCTGGAAGTTCTATTGTTGGTGCCATGTTATGTGGTTTAAACCGAAAAGCCAGCGCTGAATTTTCATTTTTACTTGGTTTACCTGTACTTGCAGCAGTCTCAGGATATGACTTACTTAAACATTACCAACTGTTTAGCTTAGATGACCTAACTGCCCTTGCTGTGGGTTTTTTAACGTCTTTTATAGTCGCTTATTTTACTATTAAACTATTCATACGCTTTCTAGAAAATTTCACTTTTGTTAGTTTTGGTCTTTACCGAATCGTATTTGGTGTTATTTTATTAGCTATAGCCTACACATAAGAGAATATTATGAGCGAAAAAATAAACGAAGAAGCACTCCACGCCCTAAAAATAGCTTTTACTTACATGCCTAAAGCGATTGAAGTAACAAAGTATGAATATGGCGAGCGCTACCAAAGCGTACTTGATCACATTGAAGCTGTACGTGAAACACTGCTTATTAACGATGTTGACCCAGAGGAAGTAGGCGGCGATATCAACCCGCAATATACCCCAAATTCAACGTATTAAAAGTATACCGCTGAGTATTATATGCTCGGCGGCATGCTACGCTATATACAAGGGCCTGTTTATCTTTCGAGGTTAAATTTGCAGCAGACTGTTTGGTATTTAGGCAAGGCAGAGCCTATGTAGTGTGGTTATTCTGCCTAGGGGCAATTTACTCTTTGTTGCTCGGTTTTTACTTATTCTTACATGGATGTAAGCCAGTAGAATAACGCAGGAGCAGTTATCGAGCCCACTAGGTTACAAACCTCGCGCCGCGATTAAATCGCCCCTAGATTGAACAAATTTTAATCCTGAAAGGTCAACAGGCCCTACTACTATTAATAAACCACCAACTTAGCTCATAAAAACATAAGGTTATATAATTTAATACGTATCAACTTTAGTTATTAGTAATTAAAACTGCTAAACTGGATTTTAAATTAATACCAATGCCCTTATTGGCCTATGTATTATATAAATTGAACAAAAGCTTACGGGGTGTTTTCTTTTGAATTTTTTACGATGTTTTCACGATATAGTTTCTAATCAATCTCTTGATTTTGAAAATAAAATTAATAAGCTCTTAGTGTTTGGGTTAGAAGTATTTGACCTTGAGCTAGGTATTATTAGTAAAGTAGATAAAAACAGCTACACCGTTTTATATGCCAAAACCCCTGACAACTCACTTTTACCCGGTACCGTGTTTGAATTACAAGGCACCTATTGCGTACATACGCTCGCTGCTGGCTCTGCACTTGCCTTTCATAAAGCATCTCAAAGTGCAATTGCAAACCACCCCTGTTATATAAACTTTCAGTTAGAGTCTTATATTGGCGCGCCAATAAAAATTGGTGATAAAATATTTGGCACCGTTAACTTTTCATCCGCAAAAGACTCCCTCGCTTTTAACGATGATGCTTATGACTACATCGAATTATTTGCACAATGGCTTGGATCGGAATTTGCTCGCACCCAAGCTAAAGAACAACTCATAAAAAATAGTAATACTTTATTAAAGTTAGAGCACATTGCAAATATAGGCACGTGGGAAGTTGATCTAATCTCCGATAAAATTACCTGGAGTGAGCAAACCTACCTCATACATGAGGTGGATGAACAATTTCAACCGCAAATGAATTCTGCAATCGAGTTTTATAAAGAAGGCCCAAGTCGTGAAGGCATTACTCGCGCGGTAGAATTAGCCATAGAAAAAGGCAAAAAATGGAATTTAGAACTAGAAGTAGTAACCGCTAAAAATAAACACTTATGGGTGGCTACCTTTGGTGAGGCCGAATTTGATGAAGGCCGATGCGTGCGGTTATTTGGCACCTGCCAAGATGTAACCGAATCAGTAATGCTACGAGAAGAGCTTAAACAAAAGCAAGCTCAAGCAGAGCGCCTACTTGAAGACAGAAGCATGCTATTTGCTAAAATCAGCCACGAATTAAGAACCCCACTCAATGGTATTACAGGTATGCTTACAACATTAGTCGACGAGCATAGTGAAGAAGTGCGTGCCGAAAAAATTAAAATCGCACTTAGAAGCGCCGATATTTTACTCAGTATAATTAACGAAGTTCTCGATTTTTCTAAAATTAATCATGGTGAGCTAAAGCTTGAACCTACTGACTTTTTACTAAAAACAATTTTTACCGATTTAACTTCTTTGTATACACCTCTATTTAAAAACACGCATGTAACGCTACAAGTAAATAATACAATTGATGACAACTGCTGGGCGTTTAGCGACAACACACGCCTTAGCCAAATAACCTCTAACTTACTAAGCAATGCGCTGAAATTTACTGAGAATGGTTCAGTTACACTAAACACAAACCTTTCTAAAATAAAAAATAAGCTAATTTTAAATATTGAAGTGTCTGATACCGGCCGAGGAATGAGTAAAGGCTTTTTAGAATCACTATTTTCTCCTTTTTCTCAAGAAGTAGATGCTAAGAATTCAAAAGGTGGAACAGGCCTTGGCCTTGCAATAGTAAAAGAGCTTGTTGAATATATGGGCGGAAAAATAAAGGTAAAAAGTACACCTAATAAAGGCACTACGTTTTTAGTAAATATTCCTATTGAGAAAGGGACAGAACAAAAACAAGAAAGCCTTAAATCAACGTTAGATATCAACGGCAGTGAACTATCAGTGCTTGTAGTCGATGATAACGACATTAATAGGTTGGTACTTCATGCTTCTTTAGGCAAACTTAATATAAAAGCCGACTCTGCAGTTGATGGCCAAGATGCTGTATTAAAATGTCGCCAAAAGCATTATGACCTTATTTTTATGGACTGCATAATGCCCATACTCGATGGATTTGAGGCAACAAAGCAGCTTAGATCAGAAAACATCTGCTCGCATGAAGAAACCTACATAGTGGCTATAACTGCTAATACTTCATCACAAGACAAACTTGCCTGCAAACAAGCCGGTATGGATATGTTTATATCAAAACCGTTTAAACTACCCATACTTGAAAAAGCGGTTATTAACGCGCTTGAGCATACAGCTAAAGTTAGCTAACCTTTATAGCTAACTGATTGGTTAAATAAGGATATAAAATTAAAAACATAATTAGAACTATATTACTAACAGTACTTATTGTTGCAGTATTTAAAGGCGTTTCCACTGGGCAATGGAGCTCATCAATAACAATAGTTATCGTATCAGGCGTATTGCTGTTAGTTACATTTATCAGTGCTAAGTCATCACGTGGATCATCAGCTTATACTGGCAGTGACTCATCAGTTTCCTCTAGCAGTAACTCATCGCATTCTCATACAAATTGTAGCGGCGGCGATTCTGGCGGTGGGTGCGATTAAATCGTGTGCTAATTCTTAAGCATTAAAAAAGCCGCCTTTGGAGAAGAGGGCGGCTTGGGTTAACAAACAGCTATGGGTGTAGCCTTGCTGTTATATCAAGAGAGTTTTTACTAAATTTTTTATTAAATAATGTTAAGCAGCACTTTGATCAGCTTCTTCAGAGTGACGAATTAAATAATCAAATGCACCTAAACTTGCTGTTGCACCGCTGCCCATTGCAATAATAATTTGTTTAAACGGAGTATTGGTTGCATCCCCCGCGCCGTAAATTCCTGGTAGTGAAGTTGCGCCTTTAGCATCAATCAGTATTTCACCAAATTTGCTTAATTCAAGGTCGCTGTCTTTTAACCATTCGGTATTTGGTATTAAGCCTATTTGTACAAATATACCGGCAAGTTCAAGCTCTTTGCTCTCTCCCGACACTCTATCTGTGTACATTAAGCCAGTTACTTTTTTACCATCACCAAGTACTTCGGTAGTTTGTGCACTTTTGATAATGGTAATATTAGCCATGCTTTTAGCTTTACGAATAAGCACTTCATCAGCACGTAGTGTGTCTGCAAATTCAAGTACCGTAACGCTTTGCACAATATTAGCTAAATCAATTGCCGCTTCTATACCTGAATTACCACCGCCAATTACGGCAACAGGTTTACCTTTAAATAAAGGGCCATCACAATGTGGGCAATATGCCACACCATGGCCGCGATATTCTTGCTCCCCTGGTACGTTCATTTCGCGCCAACGTGCACCAGTGGCAAGTACGAGCGACTTAGCTTTAAGCACTGCGCCATTTTCTAGTGTAATTTCGTAGCCATTGTTATAACCAAGTGCCGCTGCACGCTGATTATGCATTACATCTACATCGTATTCTTTAACGTGCTCTTCAAGCTGGGCAACCAATTTTGGCCCTTCAGTCGCCTTAATCGAAATAAAATTTTCTATTGCTAATGTATCTGCAACTTGTCCACCAAATCTGTCGGCAACAATACCTGTATTTAACCCTTTTCGTGCTGAGTAAATCGCAGCCGATGCGCCCGCAGGCCCGCCACCAATTACAAGTACATCAAATTTATCTTTTTTACTTAGCGATTGAGCTTGGCGCTGTGCCCCTTTGCTATCTACTTTATTGAGTATGTCGGTAAGGCTTAGTGCACCTTGGCTAAATGGTTCGCCATTTAAATATACAGCCGGTACAGCTAAAATATTTCGCTCTTCTACTTCGTCTTGAAATAATGCGCCATCAATCATGGTCGCTTTAATATTGCTGTTTGTCGCTGCCATAGTATTAAGTGCTTGCACTACTTGCGGGCACGTTTGGCAACTTAAACTTATATATACTTCAAAGTTAAGTTCTTGAGTAAGCGATTGTATTTGTTCAATGTCTTCGCTTTTAGCTTTACTTGCGTGTCCGCCAGTATGTAAAAGTGCTAGCACTAAACTTGTGAATTCGTGGCCCATAGGTACGCCTGCAAACGTAATATGGGTATTTTTAATAGGTGAATGTACAACCATTGACGGGCGACGTGCGCTTGTATCAGGATTGTTTATTACCGTAAATTTATCGCTCAGTGAGGCTAAATCGTTCGCTAAGCTTTCTACTTCTGCTGATTTTTTGCTGTCATCCAAGGCAATAAGCAGCTCAACAGGTTGAGTAAGCGATTCAAAATGGCTTTTTAATTGATTTTTTATGTTGTTATCTAACATGGCTTAACCCTTTTAGGAAAATTTAAACAGCAAGCCTCCCATGCCAAATAATGCATGTGCTTAAACAAGTATATTGATATAGGAGGCACCAACAAACGGATGTTCGTTGATTTAAGGGCAGTTACCTGCCCTTATAGTAGGAATAAATCTGTACTTAGATTTTACCAACTAAATCTAGTGAAGGTGCAAGTGTGTCTTCACCTGGCTGCCAAGATGCAGGACAAACTTCACCGTCGTGAGTTGCAATGTATTGTGCAGCTTGTACTTTACGAACAAGCTCTTTAGCGCTACGGCCAATACCTAAATCGTGAGTTTCGATAATTTTAATTTCGCCTTCTGGGTTCATTACAAATGTACCGCGAAGTGCTAAGCCTTCTTCTTCAATCATTACGCCAAAGCTACGTGTAATACGCCCTGTTGGGTCGCCAATCATTGGGTAAGTAATTTTACCAATTGTGTCTGACGTATCGTGCCATGCTTTGTGAGTGAAGTGAGTGTCAGTAGATACTGAGTAAACTTCTACGCCCATTTCTTGAAGTTGTGCGTAATAATCTGCAACATCACCAAGTTCAGTAGGACATACGAATGTAAAGTCTGCTGGGTAAAAGAAGAAGATTGACCATTTACCTAGAACATCTTTTTCAGACAATTCTACAAAGTCACCGTTGTGGTAAGCGGTTGCATTGAATGGTTGTAATTTAGTATTGATTAATGAAGTGCTCATGGTATTTCCTCATCTATATTTAATGTATTTAAAAAGTAATCAACGCTCTCGTTTAAAACGACCTTCTGCGTTGGCTTGGTTAATACAATAAGGCTAATGGACAATTAAATAAAATTGATTGTTTAGATTAAAACAATCGGTTTTTTGGGTTGAACTATATAATCCCTGTTATCGTAAGCATTATTTGGATTGTAAACGCTGGCGAATTATTAAGATCGCTAATCGCAATACTGCTACAATAGCCGCGCTTCAAATAAGTCATTAAATATAAGGCACGCCGTAATGGAAAAATTTTTTAACCACATACAACTAGGTTACTTAGGCTTAATCCCGTTTTTAGGGTGTGTGGGTTGGCCACTTATGTTTGGCAGTAATAGCCTTAACTTAGAGTTTTTTACTTTTTACAGTATCGCCATTTTAGCATTTATGGCAGGTAGCTTGTGGCGCGCCGGAGAGCAAAGCTATAGCAATGCAATTAAAGCGATATTACCTGTTATCCCAGTTCCATTTTTATCATTTTTACCTGTAGAGTGGGCACTGGCTTGGCTAGGTGCTAGTTTTTGGTTAGTACTTATATTTGAAAAGGCCACTCCACAATGGCAAACCTACCATAAAGATTATCAAAAAATGCGTGTAGTACTTACCTCTGTTGTGTTTGTTTGTCACATTCTTACTATTGGTATGAGTATTTATCCTAAATAGCAGCTGTAAACTTAAATATTGCGTGGTAATAAGGTAATATCCGCGCACTGCTATTTGAGGACACACCATGATTGACCAACTACGCCAACAACTCGACGAACTTGGCGAAAACTACGTAGAAAAAAACGCTGCATTTAAAATCAAAGTGATCCCATTTTTTTGTGCTATTCGCATTAAAAAAGATCATAAAAGCGAAGGTCGTTTAAGCTTTTATTCAAGTCAATTACTCGAAATTTTCTTAGTCGTCTTATTTTTGCTATTCGGTTTAACACTCTACGATACAGATGCAGGATTTACTCACGGCCCTATTCATATTGCCTTTGCCATTTTAATTACCTTTAATCTTATTATTAAACAAATCGCAATTGAAGGGTTAAAAACCAGACTTGCGTTTCATCGTTTACTAGCAAAAGACTCACAAACAAATAGCGATATAAATAATACTGCTACAAACATAAACGCTAAATAAAATATGTATTTAAATCCTCAATGGCGAATACTCACCGTAGGCGATGGCGATTTATCGTTTTCGAACGCTATTTACACTCATCTATCGCCAAAAGCTTTGGTTGCATCCACTTACGATGACCAAACGACTATTGAGCAAAAGTACCAGCACAATGCACTTAGTAACTTAAAAGCGCATAATGTTGAGATACTTAATAGTTTTGATGTAACAAATCCCGCGTGTTGGCAAACTCTAAGTGAAAACCAGCACAGCTTTGACGTGGTTATTTTTCAATTTCCGCTTATACCTGCCTTTGTTGGCCGTGAAGCATTTGAAAACAACACGCGCCAAACCAGTATGAACGTATTAAACCGCGCTTTGCTGCATCAATTTATTAAATACGCTAACGAATACGCGCTTGATAAAAATGGCCCAATGCTGTGCTACATCACTTCAAAGGATGTAAAACCTTATCGAGAATGGAATATAGAAGGGAGTTTAAATAACGGTTTAAACGCTGATTATTTAGGCCAAATCCCATTTGATATTAGCCATTTTGAAGGTTATAAAATTCGTAATGTTGACCGCGACAAACACGTAAAAGACACCAGCGGTATAACTTACGTTTTCAGCCCAAAAAGTATCGATAAACATACTAGCGAATTAAGCTTACGTCTTACCAAACCTGCATATTTAACACCAAACCATTGCCCGCTTTGTCGCGTTGGACCCTATATGGCAAGCGAGGACGAAATCAAGCATCTAAATGCTAAAAAGCATCAGCAAATGCTGCACCTTGAAAGCGATTGGCAACAATGGCTAAATGAATTTTATAGCTAATTAATAGCCCTACTAAAGTTGATTCAATTAAACATTTGTCTGTTTAATTAAATCAACTGCTTTTTCAGCAATCGCAATTACAGGTGCATTTGTGTTGCCGGTAATAATAGTAGGCATAATCGACGCATCGACTACGCGTAAGTTACTTACCCCGTGTACTCGCAAATTAGTATCCACCACTGCCATTGAGTCTTGCCCCATTTTACATGTACCAACTGGGTGATACTCGGTATCTGCCGTTTGGCGTATAAACTCAATTAACTGATCATCATTATTTATATCAAGCGGGTAGATCATTTTACCGCGTATGTTATCAAAAGCTTTAGTTTGCATAATAGCGAGTGTTTTTTTAAGGCCAGCAATCATTACAGCTAAGTCGTCTGGGTGGCTTAAGTAATTAGGGTCAATAAGTGGAGCACTACGCGGGTTGCTGTCGGCTAATGTTATAGTACCTCGGCTTTTAGGGCGCATAATACTGCTGTGTATACTGTAACCATGCCCAGTGTGTAATTTACGACTATGATCGTCCACCAGCCCAATCACAAATTCTAGTTGCACATCGGGCGCTGGCGAGCCTTCAAATAATTGAATAAACGCGTGCGACTCTGCAAAGTTACTGGTTAATCGCCCTTCTCGCTTACTAAACCAGTTAATGCAGCCTTTAATAATGCTCGCAATACCAAGTGGGCTTATACCAAAGGTACCCTTATTTGTTTTTGATTTATAAAGTGGCACCACCGTTAAGTGATCTTGTAAATTAGCGCCAACGCCTTCAAGTACGTGCTCAACTTTAATGTTATGTGCGCTTAACTGAGCTTTAGGGCCAATACCTGAAAGCATTAATACCTGCGGCGAATTAATAGCGCCAGCACTAAGTATTACCTCTTTTTTAGCACGTAAATTAATAACCTCTTTATTACGCTCTATTTGCACGCCTTGCGCTATGTTATTGGTTATATTTATTTTATTAACGTGGCTATTGGTTAATACCGTTAAATTGGGGCGGTTTAAATGCGGTGTTAAATATGCTTTTGCTGCACTACAACGCTCGCCATTGTGCTGAGTTACCTGCGATAAACGTGCACCACTTTGCTCTATGGCATTTATATCGTCGCTTAAATTAACGCCCTGCTCAGCACAGGCATTTAAAAAGTATTGGTTCATATTGCTTGGGTTATTTAGCTCTTGTACATGTAGCGGGCCTTTTGTCCCGTGCAGCTCATTATTTATAAACGCTTTATTGTTCTCAGCTTTAATAAAGTACGGGAGTAAACTCTCAAAATCCCAGCCTTCATTACCAAGCTGTGCCCAATTATTGTAATCGTATTTGTTACCGCGAATATAAACCATTGCATTGGTAGAGCTTGACCCACCCAATACTTTGCCGCGCGGCACAAAACCACAGCGGTTATTAAGCGCTTTTTGTGGCACCGTATTGTAATGCCAGCTATTTATGCCATAAGGCACACTCGCTGCTATGCCAGCTGGCATTTGCACAAATGCACTTTTATCGCTGCCGCCAGCTTCAATTAAACAAACATTTACATTTTTATCCTCAGACAAACGCGATGCCATAACACAGCCGCCACTGCCTGCACCAATTATGATGTAATCATACTCTGTGCTCATACAACTTGCCGTTTACTTTTTATTTACACCACAATACATAAAACCAGCTCATTAATCGCTATTTATATTGCATAAACCCTCAGCTAAAAAACGACGTTAATTAAAGCCTAAACACATTAAAAACTTAACCTTTAAAACAAACACGCCAAAATTTAAAATGATACAATTATCGCTCTTATATTTTCTAAGGAGTGAGCATGAACTTTGTTATTGTTGGCACCAATTTTATTAGCGACACATTGTTAGCCGCTGCAAATACGTTAAACGATTTTAATTTATATGGGGTGTGCTCGCGCGCAGTATCTAGCGGCGAAGCATTTTTAGCCAAACACCCACAAAATGCACAAGCAAAAATTTTCACCTCAATCGAGCAAGTTTGCCAAGATCAAAATGTCGATGCTGTCTACATAGCCGCCCCTAATAGCTTACACAAACAATATGCCGTTATGTGTCTAGAAGCGGGTAAACATGTCCTTGGCGAAAAACCATCAGCTGCCAATTCTAAAGAGCTTGCAAGCATTATAGCTACAGCAAAAAAGCATCAGCGCCTTTACATGGAAGCCATGATGACCACTCACTTGCCTAGCTATGAACAGCTACAACAGGCAATGGTAAAAATTGGCACACCACGTAAATATATTGGCCAGTACAGTCAATACTCATCGCGTTACGATAAGTATAAAAATGGAGAACGCCCAAACACATTTTTACCCGAGTTTGCAAATGGTGCTTTAGTTGATTTAGGGATTTACCCGCTGTATTTATTAATTGCACTTTGGGGGGCACCAAAAAGCGTGAGTGCCAGTGGCGTATTGCTCGATACTGGTGTAGATGGTGCGGGCGATGTATTACTAAACTATGCAGATAAACAAGCCGTTATTAGTTACTCCAAAATATCGCAAGGCGACAACATAACCGAAATACAAGGCGAGCTTGGGCGCATACGTATAGAAGCCGTATCGCAACTTAAAAAAGTGGAATTTATTGCTAATAATGGTGATGTAGAGATTATATCCCAGCCGTTTGATGAGCACTTTATGAAATACGAAGTTGAGCATTTCATGTCATTAGTGAAGCAAAATATCCTTGAGTCACCTGTTAATACGCACATTTTAGCCAGTAACGTAATGAGCGTTCTTGATGATGCGCGCAAACAGCTTGGGGTTGTGTACCCTAACGACTAATTAAATAAAATATGGGCGTTAACCAACGACAGCTAACGACAGCTAACGACAGCTAACGCCCAGAAGAAAGCTTAAATAGCTCTCGTACAACGACACATTTTACAAAACACTTTAAAATAGCGATCCCCATCCATGGGCAATCAAATACTTCTACAACAAACTTAACACTGACAACCCAACTCGGTTTATTACCAATATTTATTACTCAATAACCTTAAATCTAACCTAACACATAAAAACATTACCAATCAAGCTGGCCAATTACATTATTTTAAACTAAATTGGTGATACAAGAATGCAACCGTTGGTGTATAGTGGTTTTTAACCCTAACATCGCGTTAGAATTTTGACATAATAGTGAATTTTAAGGTAACCTCTGATATTAACAGTTGGTTTTGACTTATAGGCCCCAGAGGCCATTATTCCTTAAGGTAATGAAGGTAAAGTATGGGTAATCGTCGCTTATTTTGGCGCATAGTTGATAAAATTGAGTCTTTAATAAATCAAGGCGAATTTTCTGCTGGGAGTCGTTTACCACCTGAACGTGAACTTGCAGAAATGTTTGATGTAAGTCGCCCTACCATTAGAGAAGCTATTATCGCATTAGAAGTACGTGGCCGAGTTGAAGTTAAAACTGGCTCTGGTGTTTACGTAGTAGAACAAAAAAATGCATCTATAAAATCAAAAGAGATCAGTGCATTTGAACTTACTCAAGCTCGCGCATTAATTGAAGGCGAAATTGCCGCTCTAGCTGCTCAAAGCATTACAGAAGAAGAACTAGAGCAACTAAATAAAACATTAATTGCTATGGAAAAAGGCCTGTATGTTGAGCAAGCCGATCGTGAGTTCCACGAAATTATAGCTAGAGCAACGCGTAATAAAGCACTTGAATTTGCAGTGTCTAACTTGTGGGATTTACGTTTAACAAATCCACAAATTGTTGCTGACTATGGCAGTGTGTGTAAAAACAATAACGAGTGCGTTATGGATGAACACACCGCTATTTATACAGCCCTAAAGTCGCATGATGCAAATGCAGCGCGCAGTGCAATGCACAAACATTTTAACCGCTTAATTAATGCTTTATTTGACGCTGTAGAATCGCGTGCACTTGAAGAAATTAAACGCAAAAATGATGAAAAACGAGGCCTCTACTCGCTTGATGGCTTAGTTAATAAAAGTGCCCACTAAGGCCTTTTAACCAACTGATTAAAGTTAGCAAACGCCTGTTTGCTAACTTTACCTCTTACTTTATTTACCTTCCCTATTTAATATACTTTTTATTGCACTATTTTTGGTCGCAAACACTTACCTATAAATTTAAAAAAAGATACTATGCCGCCATTAATATCTGGGGGGGTTTAGCTTTTATACTCCCTGCATTACATAACTAATTGATAGAGTTACTCAACTCAAGGAAAATAATGCATTCATCTACGAAAGAACTCTTACTCGCTGTTTTTTGTATATTGCTCGCTATGGTAACTATCCAATCTGGTGCCTCGCTTGCCAAGCAACTCTTCCCTATTGTAGGCCCTGAAGGGACTACTGCACTCCGTTTAGGTTTTTCTGCCACTATTTTATGCCTGATTTTTAAACCGTGGAAACACTTACCTNCCTGCCGCAGGCCAACGATTTCCTATTTTAATTTACGGCCTGAGCCTCGGCGGTATGAACATTTTGTTTTATTACGCCATAGAGCGTATTCCACTGGGTATTGGCGTTGCACTTGAATTTACCGGCCCATTAGCAGTTGCATTATTTTCATCGCGCCGTAAGCGTGATCTATTTTGGGTAGGCTGTGCTATTGCGGGCATTTTATTATTACTGCCTGATATGAAAGGCCAAGAAAGCCTAGATCCGGTTGGCGTTATATTGGCGCTTGCCGCTGGTGCATGTTGGGCAGGTTATATTCTTTTTGGTAAAAAAACCGGTAATCAAGGCTCTGGTGGTGCAACTGTGGCTATGGGTATGACTATTTCGGCCATTGTACTTGTGCCCTATGGCGGAATTTTGCAAGCCTCTTCATTCAGTTGGGATATTATTCCGTTAGGCATTGCTATTGCAGTACTCTCAAGCGCCCTGCCGTATACCCTAGAAATGATCACTTTGCGTAATATGTCGTCGCAAGGCTTTAGTATTATGATGAGTTTAGAGCCCGCAATTGCAGCATTAGCCGGATTACTCATATTAGGCGAACTATTGTCTATTTGGCAGTGGCTGGCAATATTACTGGTAATTATTGCCTCTGTTGGTAGCTCGTTTTCAAACGCAAAAAAACAGACTACTTAGTTAACTACCAAATAACCTAAATAATCTAAATAAAGTCACCACACAACATGGTGACTTTATTGTGTTGTATCCAGTAATTTTTAACTCACAGCCTTACTTTGCTTTTTAGTTGTAACCAAATAGCCAATCAACGAAATAAGCGGCATGCCCGTCGCGACCAGAGCAATACCTGTCCACCCGCACGCTTCATATAATGGGCTGGCAATAAGCGAGCCTACTGCGCCGCCTACAAATATACTCGTCATGTAAATAGCGTTTAAACGCGCACGGCTTTGCGGCTCTAGTGCATACACTGCACGTTGACCCAATACCATATTGGCCTGCACAGCAAAATCAATAAACACACCGGTTAATGCCAATACTATAATGCCGTAAGGTAGCTCAAATAAGCTTGGTAAAAAGCACACTGCTGCAATTACTTTGGCCAGTAACGATACCTGATGTGTATAGCCTTTATCTGCCAAGCGACCAACAATGGGGGCAGCTACAGCACCTGCCGCACCCACTAATGCAAACAATGCTATTTCTGATTGCGATAAACCATACTCACGGGCAAGCACAACCGGTACGCTCGTCCAAAATAAACTGAACGATGCAAACATTAATGCTTGAAAAAGTGAACGTTGGCGCAGCACTGGTTGGCTAATCATTAACTGTTTAAGCGATTTTAATAACTTAAAATACGTTGTTTTATGGGTAGGTTGCCTGCTTGGAATAGCAAAATAAATTACGCCTGCAATAAACACCATACACCCTGCGGCAAAGTAAAATACAGCACGCCAACCAAAGTGATCGGCTATTAAGCTCGATATTGGCCTTGCAAGCAAAATACCTAACAGCAAACCTGCCATAATATTACCAAGCACCTGTCCGCGTTTTTCATCCGACGATAAATGCGCAGCAAGCGGAATAAGAACCTGAACAGACACCGAGCTTATACCTATCATCAAACATAAAATAAGCATTACATTAGGTGAATCAGCCAATGCCGTACCCACTAAACTTAAAAACGACACAGCGAGCGTTATAAGCATTAAGCGTTTGTTTTCTATTAAGTCGGCTAAAGGCACTAAAAAAAACAAACCTAAGGCATAACCTATTTGTGTAAGCGATACGATAAGGCTGGCACTATGCGAGCTTAACCCCACCTCTGGTGCTAGTAACTCAATGATAGGTTGAGCGTAGTAAATATTGGCAACAATAAGGCCGCAGCACAAAGCAATAATAGTGACGAGTGTATTGCTAAGTGGTTGTGGTGAAACGCCTGTTTGGGTCATGTGTATCCTACTTTACAAAAATAATAAAACCCAACCAGCAAACGCTGATTGGGTTTTTACAAAAAACTAAACTTTACTTAATTGGGGATGGCTGCCCATGTGGGCTTGAGCGTAAATACTGTTTAGGTGCAGTTACTGTAGCGCCAAGCTCTGCAGCAACATGCCACGGCCAATGCGGGTTATATAAAATACCACGCGCAAGTGCTACGCCATCGGCTTNCTGCTCACTAATAATATCTTCGGCTTGTTGCGCCTCAGTGATTAAACCAACGGCTATTACAGGCATTTTAACAACGTTTTTTATCGCTGTTGCAAATGGCACCTGAAAATTAGGTTTTACTGGTATTTGTTGCTCAGGGCTTAAACCCGCCGTACTTACATGAATAAAATCACAGCCGAGTTCATCAAGCGCTTTACTAAGCACTATCGATTGCTCTAAATCCCAGCCGCCTTCAACCCAATCGGTTGCCGAGATACGCACACCCACTGCTTTTTCACTTGGGAATACCGCTCTTACCGCTTTAAACACATCAAGTAATAAGCGCATTCTGTTTTCTAGGCTACCACCGTAGTTGTCATCGCGCTTGTTTGAAAGTGGCGACAAAAACTGGTGTAACAGGTAACCGTGCGCACCATGTAGCTCGATTAAATCAAGGCCGAGTTCATCAGCGCGTTTAGCTGCACTGACAAAGTCTTTAATTAGTGAGTCAATATCGGATTGGCTCATTGCTTTTGGTACTGGGCTGTTAGCGTCATACGCAATTGCCGAAGGGGCGAGCGTTTGCCAGCCATTAACATCATCAGGTGCAATGGCATCGCCACCGTCCCATGGTTTTTCAGTTGATGCTTTGCGCCCAGCATGCGCTAACTGAATACCAATAGGCATAGGGCTGTATTGCCTTACTGCTTTTAGGCTTTTGTCTAGGGCTTGCTGGGTTTCGTTATTCCAAAGCCCTAAATCGCCATAGCTAATACGCCCTTCTGGGTTTACTGCTGTTGCTTCTAAAATAAGTAATCCTGCACCACTTAAACTCAATTGGCCCAAATGAATAGTATGCCAATCGCTAGCAGCGCCATTGTTTGCTGAATACTGGCACATGGGTGCAATAATAATACGGTTATCTAACGTTACTTGCCCAAGTGATAAAGGCGAAAATAGTTGGCTCATTGTTAATCCTTAAAAACACGCACAAAAAAGTGCTGACAAAACAAAAAAAAGAATACGAAGCGGCAATCAAACACGCTCACTCAATAACTTACACAGTTACTTATAATTCCGACTTAACACTCTTAATGGGGATAAAAATATACTTTAATAGTGCTGATAAAAGCATAATTAATAACATTATAAACTATCAATTTTAATGTAATAATTTGTTTAACGAGCACATCATAAAGCCATTTTTAAAAAATGAATGACTATTTACCTTTAAACAAGAGTGCGATTTTTAACCTAGCTGTACCTAATAGGACTAAGCTATTGCTTATATTGCCTATTAACTAAATAACCCCCCCACAAACAAAATATATTTATTCTATAAAAGTGAATTAAAATTCAATTTAAATATTCCAAGCTACTTCACTCCCTGATAAACTGCTTAACTTAATTTACTAATGTAAAACATTTGAACCGGGGATCACTTTTTATGTTTAAACCAAGCTTGTTAACCTTGGCTATTTCGAGCGCTGTTTCTAGCGTATTTTTATTGCCTAATGCCGCACTTGCTCAAGAAGAAGTTGCAGCTAAAAACAAATCACTCGAAGTAATCGAAGTTACAGCAACAAGGCGCAGCGGCTCTGTGCAAAATGCACCGCTAAATATTACAGCCCTTGATGCAGATATTATGAAAAATCAAAATATCAATGAGCTTGCCGATGTAGCGCGCTGGGTACCTGGTTTAACAATTACCGATCAAGGTGGTCGCTCAGGCTCGCCTATTATTGTTCGTGGTTTAAATACCAATTCATCTGGTCCATCATCAGATGGCGGCACGGTATCTACTTACATTAACGAAATTCCGGTTTCGGTAGATATGCGCCTAGTAGATATTGAGCGTGTTGAAGTATTAATTGGGCCACAAGGCACCTTATATGGTGCAGGCACATTAGGCGGTGCAATTCGTTACATGCTTAAACAACCTGAGCTTGATTTTACATCGCTTGAAGTTTACGGCGACCTGTTTCAAACAAAAGAAAGTGACTCTCTAGGTGGCGAAGGCGGTTTTATATTTAACCTTCCTATTATCGAAGATAAATTAGCGGTACGCGCCAGCTTAAATGTATATGAAGATCCGGGTTTTATCGATTACGGCTATGTAGTACGTGAACCTGGCGTATCGTTGCCAGATCCAGATTGGAGCGATAGCTCAGCAGTTAATAACAACCTTAAAAATGTAAAAGACGCCAACGGCGAAACCACCACAACAGGTCGTATTTCCGTACGCTTTAAACCGAATGAATCGTTTGAAGGTACGCTTAACTACTTTTACCAAAACCAAGACAGCGAAGGCCGCTCGATTGTTCATTACAACAGCCTTAATGCAAATAACGGTTTAAGCGATGTAATAGGTAAATACGAATCGGCTTATCGCTTTGAAGAACCTCGCGAGAAAAAAGATCAATTACTAAGCCTCGAACTAAAAGCCGACCTAGGTTTTGCAGAGCTAGTATCGGCAACCGGTATTTCAAGCTTTGATGCCGACGGTCAACGCGATCAAACAGACTTACTAATTCGTCTTGATTACGGTTATGAAGAGTTTCCTTCGTTTTCAACGTTTACCCGTTAAATTGACGAAGAAGATACCTTTACTCAAGAAATTCGCTTAGTGTCGCAAGGCGACAGCGACTTTAACTGGATTGTGGGTGGCTTTTACAACAAAACAGAAACCGAAGCATCAAGCCGAGAGTTTACCCCTGGGTTTGACCAATTCGCTATCGATAACTTTGGTGGCGAGCAGCTAAGACCTGACTCATTAGAATACTTAGAGCTTACAAAAAGTACCGTCACTGAGTCTGCACTATTTGGTGAAGTTGGCTACCAAGTTACCGACAAATTAGATGTGACCATTGGTGCCCGTTTTTACAAATACGATATAGAGTCGCAAGCGGCTTTTGACTTTCCTCTAGCCAATACATTGTATGGTGGAGTAGATCCTGACAAAATTACCGTTGCATACGAAAAAGACGAAGCAGGCGATAACGGTAACTTATTTAAATTTAATGCTAAATACCAGTTCACTGACTCTGTAATGGGCTATGTAACAGTAAGCGAAGGCTTTAGAATTGGCGGTTCAAACGGTTTAGTGTCTTGTCCTGATCCAATTGTTGAGGATCAACAAACAGGTTGTGGTAAACCTGACGAATTATTATATGAAGCCGACACCACAACAAACTACGAGCTAGGCTTTAAAAGTACATGGTTTAGAAGCCAGCTACACTTTAACGCCGCGTTATTTAACGTAGATTGGGATGATGCACAAATTACAGGCGCTACAGATATAGGTCAATTAACGTACCTTTCAAACGCAGGCAGCGCTAATGCAAGAGGGGTAGAAATTTCAACCCGTGCTATTTTATCTGACTCGTTTTCAGTTTACGCAACCTATGCTTACACAAAAGCAGAGCTAACATCAGACGCACCATTTTTGTTTAATGCCGATGGTACCGATGGCGCAGAAGACGGCGACCGTTTACCAGGCTCACCTGAAAACCAATTTTCGATGGGTGTAAACTATCAAACAAACGTGTTTAACGACAAAACGCTTGATATTAACTACGGTTTAACCGCGCAAAGCGACGTGCTTTCAAGAGTAGGGCTTCGTGATAACGGCGAAACACTACCAGGTTACAGCTTAAGTAATATATCAGCTAAATTAACAGCTGATGCATGGTCAACTACGCTATATGTTGATAACCTATTCAACAAATACGCGGTTACATCCGTTCGTCGTTCAGATGAAGACATAACATCAGCTAATGGCGCCGACATACAACGTAACTACGGCCATTACATTAATCGCCCGCTTACGGTAGGTGTTAAATTTAACTACAAATTTGAAATATAATTTAAGCGACTTTTAAACAGTCTCACTTTTTAAATACTGTTTTAAGGCTCAAATTTATTTGAGCCTTTTTATTTTCTTTTACAAAATAATAATTACCAAAACCATGCAGCCAAATTTAAAGCAACTTCATCAAAGCGCAATACACTCCCTAAACCAAGGTAAAATAGAGCAAGCACACAAAGCCCTAGTGGAGTTAGTGACACTCAAACCAGACTTTGCTGATGGGTATTTTTTGTTAGCTATGGTTAATTTAACTGTTGGGCAAATACACAAAGCAATAAAGCTCATCGAAAAAGCCCTTACCCTTGGCCAAAGTATTGAATACACCGCGCAACTTGCTAAATGTTACGCACTTACTGGCGAATTACAAAAAGCAAAAAACACCGCACTATCGGTGCCATTAAAGCAAATAACTAAAGCCCTTGATGCCGACACACTTGGCGTTGCACTTACTCAAGCAGGTATTCACGAGCAAGCACTTAACTACTTTGAGCGCGCTATTACACTGGCTACAGCGGCTAACAAAGCTCAACCACCGTTTTATTATAACTACGGTGTAAGCGCTAAGTTTTTAGGGCTATTTGATAAAGCCCAACTCGCTTTTGAAAATGCCATAGCGCTTAACCCGCTGCACCACCAAAGTCATTTTGCATTAAGTGATTTAACTAAAGTAAGTACACAAAACAATCATATTGAGCGCTTAAAAAATGTATTTGAGCAAGTAACACACCCCGATGCAAAACTGCATATTGGCCATGCACTCGCAAAAGAGTATCAAGATATTGGTGAATATTCAGAGGCTTTTAACGCGTTAGAGCAAGGTAAAGTAGTAAAACGTGCTGTGCAGCCGTTTGATCATAAAAGCTCAACTGAGTTATTTGAACACATTAAACACTTAAGTGAGCAGCACACACAAGCGCTGACACAAGGTAACCCAACGGCCGAACCTATTTTTGTATTAGGCATGCCCCGCTCTGGCACCACATTGGTTGAGCGTATTTTATCGAGCCACAGCGACGTGCAATCAGCCGGTGAATTACAAGACTTTGGCCTAAGTGTTAAAAAGCTGAGCCAAACACAAACACCTCACGTGCTCGACACTCAAACGCTCAGTAAAGCCTACAAGCTTGATTTTAATCAGCTTGGGTCAACCTATTTAAACGCAACACGCGTAATAACAGGCAGCCATAAACACTTTATTGATAAGCTCCCGTTTAACTTTTTTTATATCGATTTAATAACCAAAGCACTGCCAAACGCTAAAATCATTTGTATGCTGCGCGATCCAATGGACACCTGTATTGGCAACTATCGCCAGCTATTTACTATAAATAACCCCTACTATGCGTACTCGCTCGACCTACTCGACACCGCTAAATTTTACAGCCGTTTTTACAAACTAATGCAGCACTTTAGTACCCTGCACAGCAATATAAAATTAGTAAAATACGAAGAATTAGTCGCACAGCCCGAGCAACAAATTAAAGAGTTAGTCAGCTTTTGTAACCTAGAGTGGCAAGAGCAATGTATAGATTTTCACTTAAACACCGCACCGGTTTCTACTGCAAGTAAAATGCAAGTACGCCAACCACTTAACAATAAAGCAATTGGCCGTTGGAAAGCGTTTAGGCCCCATACTGATGAAATTGAAGATTACTTTTTAAAGCAAAATATCAGTTTTGAGTAAGCATTTTATAGCTGGGAGTTAAATGGATGGACTTAGGGATAGTCCGCTTTGTGCCATAACCGGACATTGGTAACGCCTCGCTTAACCGGCGTAAAATAGCAGGCTAAAATTAGCGACGAAGGAGCGCAAGCCTGCTATAAAGCGTTTGTTATATTTTTGCTAACTCAGGAATCTGTTCCTTTGTAGAAATAACGAATGAAGTTGAATTCAACACATCGTATGGCTGATAGAAACCTTGTTCCCCATTTTCATCGCACGAAAATATATGTGAAATGTCTGGAAAGTCATTAGGGTCAACAGGATGCAAAGCATTTGGATTATGGTACATTACCAAACTCTCTGACCATGATTCCGTATACTCAGGCGAATCTACATCTTCATGGAAAGGTATGCCAGTAAAAGCCTCTGGATCAGGATTAAACCGAGTGCCAGCCCTCAAGATTTTAATATCTTCCCCCCCCATACCAGCGAGCTTACCCATACGATTAAACTTTGTAATAGTTGCTGCATTGCTAAATAAGATAGCACTAACATGCTCAGAGTTAGGCTGATTGAAAAAGGCAGAAGGAATTGATTTACCTTTCCATTCATGAGTCTCTATGCGTGTAATTTGTGGCTTTCCATCTACAATCGATGCCCTAAAACCGTATAAGTATTCCATTAAGGCAGTTCTAGGCCAAGTCATAGAGCCTGTACTATGAAAGTCATGTATTGCGAATACTAATGGCTTGTCTTGAACATGAGATTTTTCCCAATATTTCTTCTTGAGCTTAGAATATAAAGGGCTACCAAACTTAATTGGCATATAGCCGTTGAGTAGCTCTCGTAACTTTTCGGGATCTTCCGGCGCCTCTTCATCTGGACGCGCTTGATTTTCACTCGGATTCACTGTCACAGCTTCAACTAAATACTCATGCACCCCATTAGTAATGTGGAAGTCAGGTGCAGCATTCCCTTTAATTTGAGTGAATTTATCGTGGAAATAGATATATAGATACAACTCCCAAAGACGAGCGTCAAAGCCATGTGTTTGAAATTCTTTTATATAATGACCATCAGGGTCATCAAAAGTATACACAATTTCCTTTATCAAATTTCGAGCTGCTTCCATCCTAGGTTCTTCAGCTAAAGCTATATAGATGGGATTCAACTTTCCTCGCTCAACTAAAGGCTCAAAAAGTTCATTGGTTAATTTAATTTCATCCCCTCGAGGGTAAAAAGATTTACCATCATTTTTATATTTTTTAATAGCTTTGATTAGTTCATTTCGAGCACCTAGTTCACTAGGTTTAAATGTTTTGCTTACTTCTAGCGCCCTAAATATTTTTCTAGTATCACGCCCCATAATGACAAAGCCATAATCATTATCGATTGCATCTCTAAAAACAGTTGCTAGAATTTTTTTATCGTATGCAATAAACCACTGTTTTTCATCTGCTGTACTTCTCGCCATAGGATGACGTGAAAAACAAAAAGCATCAAATTGACGTCTAGAAATACTCCTCACTCCTGATGGCAACTTAACTGCCTCATCAGTTTTTTTACGTCTCTTTTCAAGCCTCTTCTTTCTTTTCTGATCTCGAGACAACTTAGCTTTTGCCATCAAATACCTCTGAACTCAATTAAAAATATAACTCCACCTTAAGCGACAAAATATTGTTGGCTAAAATATTGAACGGAGTGAAAATAGCCAACTGTATTTTGTGATCTTCACGCGCCTAAAAGAGGTAAATGTTTACGCTGCTGATAGGTTAGAGCTAACTCTAAACAGGACTTGATTGCTGTTTCTGGTAACACTTGCGATAAGGACAGAACTATTGATCTGTTTCCCTGAAACACCAGTTCTTCACCATACAATTCTCTAAATGTATCGACTAACTTAGTTTGGCAATTAAAGAACAGGTAATAATTATTAGGAGATTTCAGCTTCCAGTCCATTCTTAGCGGGCTGCCTGTTTTTACACTATAGCTAGGTTCACCCCATTTTAGAGTTTCATCGACTTCACCCAGCTCCAAATCAGATGCGATTTGAAAGACTAGATTTCTTAGCTCCTCTAGCCTAATACGAGCATTTTCCGGATATTCATCAAAGCGTTCTTTGACTACCTTGTTCACTGGAACCTCCTATTCACATAACGAGCCTGTAGAATAACTCCAACAGCCAAAATCAATTAAAAAACTAGCTCCTGCAATTAGTTCTAAGCGTTTTTAGAGCATTAGGTAATGCATTTGGGACCCATAAAACAGGATGTTTTTCTTAAAAAAGAGTAATTCTACAGCCTCAACTTTGAAATAAGGGACGCAGCAGGCGGCTTAATTTTTTGTTATACACATCACTGCTTGGTGGTTGACATAAGTGTCTTAAGCCCATTGTACCAAGCTAAAAAAGCAACGGTACCATGAGTCTCATTTTTAAAATATTGTTGCTCCGAAATAGCATCATTATTATCAATTACAGATGAAGCAAAAGTAGCACCCCATCTATAATTGGTCAGCCCGATATCTCCCAAATGAGAATTGTTTGCGAAAGCAAAGTAAACTCGAGAATTGAAATTTATATCTCTATTGCCGGCGTTCAATGCCCGATTTAAGTAATCATTATCCCATAGCGATGTGGGATCTATGATTAAATAATCTGTAAATACAGATGGTGACTCTATAAGAGTGTTTGCTGCGAACAAACCGCCAAACGACTCACCAACTAACAATCGCTTGTTGGACGTCCTATATGCAGTGTCAACGGCGGGTATCAACTCTTTTTCAAGAAATTTAGCGAACTGATTAGCGTTTCCTGTTTGCTCGAATGTTTCCAAAACGCGGTCTTTAAACTTCCACTCTATAATCGATGACGGAGTTAAGTCACGAGATCTATTTGTATTCGGAATGGCAATTACGATAGCTTCTTGAACCTGATTCTCCAGCGTTTCTGTACTTAAGGATTCAAGTACACCGACAAACCCTTTAAATCTATGGATATCGCCGTCAAGAAGATAAATGACAGGGTAGGTATTTTCGCTTTTTTCGTAAGATGGGGGTAAATAAACCATATAAGGTCTATTCTCAGCCATGATCTTCGATTCTAACGATGTGGATGTGCCTAATAAAATTGAGTCATCCGCGAATACTGGCAAGGTAAATAACAAGATTGAGAACGCCGATACCAAATTTTTCATACTAACTTCCCTGATGTGTATAATAATTTTATAGTGCGCTCATCGCGCATATTTCTTCCGACTGAACGCTCATTTATCTACTTTATATAGTTTTAACAAATAACCTAAAGCATTACTACCACTAAGTTTTCTAAAACTTTAAAGAAAAATTAAATAGAATAATATGCGCTCAGCGCTCATTTTCATGAATATATGCGCAAAGAGCAGTTTAACCAATCAATTAACAACAATATTTAGCCTCTTTCAATGACCGCTTATCGCTCTAAGCCGACTAATGGATACATGCAATTTGCAGATACTCAATACTTTAAAAAGCCTTTGCTATATACCAAGCTGAAGGGTAACTCCAACTGCACACTATTTTTGCGATTATAAGAGCTTGTTATTCTGTTTTTAAAACCATACCTTTCGATTGGGCAAATATTACTAGCGCAAATACTATTTCGGTTATCCCGCCAATAAAGGCGCCGATTACAAAATTGGCATTTAATACAATACACAACATGCCAAAAAACATAAGCGAAGCACCTAAAATCCAGTACACTTTCATGCCATATAATGTGTTGAAAACTAAATAGCGAACACCAATTATCATCAGCATTATTGAATAAAACCATTCAGCTTGAAGTTTTGCTACGTAAAACGCTAAAAACAAACCAACAAATAAAATAATAGTGCTTTCTAAGGCCAATTTACCTAATGGGTTTTTAGGGTCATGATTGCCAGAGCGTTTAAGAGCTTTTGAAAGTAGCATGGCTAAAGGATGTATAAACATACCACCAAAAAACAAAGTAAGCATACTCGATTGATTTTAATGCAGTAATGCGACAAAGCCAGCTATACACCAAACCAAGCCAGACACTAATACACCGGTTCCACCACCGAAGTATGCGAGGTTCATATTTTGTTGCGCATCTTCAAACTTCATAAAAATCCTTAATTTTAGAAATATCCCTAATTTAATATTATCGCATCTTTATTAGTTACAAATCGTTACTCGAATACACACTTAAAATAGGGAACTTATAATCGGCAAACGATACAGTTACCGATTGTGTTTCGTTGCCTTTAAAACCGAGTTTAAATTCCATTGGCATGAATCGGCTGCCGTCAGCAAAAAGTGCAAGTAAGTGCTCCTCGCCTAATTCGCGATTGCCCGACGATAAGTTAGTTAGCGTTATAACAGCCCAGCGTTCGCCCTCTTCATTGCTCATTAATACATAATTAACGATTTTAAAATCCCCTTTTTTAGGGGTTATGTTGCTATCGTTTGCAAAAGATAAGTGCATGCTATTTGGTACTGCACGGTCAACATTTAGCGCTTTAATAGAGTCGGCTTGGGTTGCCCACGAAAGCACCAATAAAATGATCACTAAGGCTTTATTCACTGTTAGTTCCTTTTCATTACCTAGTAAAATACCTAGTAAATTACGTAACAAATTACATAACAATAACTGTTTAAATTATATTCGCATTCCATACCTATTATGTAAACAAACAATCATCGCAATTTTATCCAGCGCTTTGGCTGCGCCACTACAGACTAAGCGCTCATTCAGTGTGCTTGCGCTACTTTAGGGTAATACCGAGTGATAAGAGTAAATAATTCAAAGCTAACTTAAAGTAAAAAGCGCGATTAAACAGGAGTATAAACGTATGGCAAGCACACATAAAAACTCAACAATGGATTTATCTGATCCCAGTAACAGCATTCAAGTAAGAGGGGCGCGCGTTCACAACTTAAAAAATATAGACGTTGATTTACCTCGTAACGCATTGGTTGTTTTTACAGGGATATCGGGCTCTGGAAAATCGTCGCTTGCTTTTGGAACGCTGTTTGCTGAGTCGCAGCACCGTTATCTTGATTCAGTATCGCCTTACGCCCGTAGGTTGATAGATCAAGTTGATGAGCCCGATGTTGATTCTATTGAAGGACTACCGCCTGCCGTTGCTTTGCAGCAGCAACGCGGCGCGCCCTCGGTTCGCTCATCCGTTGGCAGCATAACAACTATTTCTAACGCGCTACGCATGCTTTACTCTCGTGCTGGCGATTACCCAGCTGGGCAGAGTATTTTATATGCCGATGCGTTTTCCCCTAATACGCCACAAGGTGCGTGCCCAGAATGTTCAGGAATAGGCCGAGTATTTGAAGTAACCGAAAAGCTACTTGTGCCAGATGATACAAAAACTATTCGCCAGCGCGCCATTGAAGCGTGGCCACCAGCATGGCAAGGTAAAAACCTAAGCCGTATTCTTACTTCCCTTGGTTATGATATAGACACACCTTGGAACAAACTTTCTAAAAAAGCACGCGATTGGATTTTATTTACCGACGAAACACCTACTGTGCCGGTATACCCAGATTACACCTATGAGCAAACACAGAATGCGATAAAAAATAGCGAAGATCCAAGCTACATGGGAACTTTTTCAAGCGCTAAACGCTTTGTTTTACAGTCTTTTGCTACTACCCAAAGCCCGCGTACTAAAAAGCGCGTATCGCAGTTTATGCAAATATCGCAGTGCCCTACTTGCCAAGGTAAAAAATTAAAACAAGCATCGTTAAGTGTTAAATTTGCAGGGCTCGATATTGGCGAGCTATCTCAACTTACATTAAACGAACTTGCTAAAAAACTAAGTAACGCCGCCAGCACCAAAGTAAATAAGAATACAAAAAATCCAGAGCAAGCCATTGTTACGCAGCGCATTGCCAGTGACATTCTCACTCGTATTGAAGCACTAACCATGCTTGGTTTAGGGTACTTGTCGCTTGAGCGTACAACGCCAACGCTCTCACCCGGAGAGCTACAACGGTTGCGACTTGCCACACAAATCCGCTCTAAATTATTTGGGGTGGTTTACGTGCTAGATGAACCTTCAGCGGGTTTACACCCTGCCGACACACAAGCACTTTTAAAAGCGCTTGATGAGTTAATAGCGGCTGGCAATTCTGTATTTGTTGTTGAGCACGATGTCAGCGTTGTTAAACATGCCGATTGGATTGTTGATGTAGGCCCTGATGCAGGAGTGCATGGTGGCGACATTATTTACAGCGGCCCTGTTGAAGGGTTAAGAAAAATAAAAAATTCGCACACCGGTCGCCACCTTTTTGCTAAAAACGCCAGTCAAGAGTCTACTCAAAACAGCGCGCAAAAAAAGGAGCAAAGGCAGCCAAAAGCGTGGTTAAAATTGGCTGATGTTGAGCGTAACAATCTTAAAAAACTCAATGCAGAATTTCCACTGGGTGTTATGACAACCGTTACTGGGGTTTCGGGATCTGGTAAATCAAGCCTAGTAAGCCAAGCGTTAGTAGAGCTTGTTTACGAAGCGATCGGGCAAAAAGTAGTAACACAAGCGCCAACCGACGAAGCCGACTTACTCGAACAAGAGCTGCAAACACACACCAGCGGAAAAATCATTGAAGGTATAAATAATATAAGCCGCCTGATTACCGTAAATCAAAAAGCGATTGGCCGTACCCCTCGTTCAAACTTAGCTACCTATACGGGTTTATTTGATCATGTGCGTAAACTATTTGCTTCAACCCAAAAAGCAAAAGAGCGCCGTTACGATGCCGGTCGTTTTTCGTTTAATGTAGCTAAAGGCCGTTGTAAAAACTGTGAAGGCGTTGGCTTTGTAAGTATAGAACTGCTGTTTTTACCAAGCGTTTACTCACCTTGCCAAGTGTGTCATGGCAAACGTTATAACGAGCAAACACTTGAGGTTACATATCGTGATAAAAACATAAGCGATATTCTCAATTTAACGGTTGAATCGGCGCATACCTTTTTTGAAAATGAGCCTGCAATACTTCGAGCACTCGATGCACTTATGCAAGTAGGTCTTGGGTATTTGCGTTTAGGGCAACCTGCTACCGAGCTTTCTGGCGGTGAAGCGCAACGTATTAAATTAGCCACCGAGCTGCAACGTGCGCAGCGCGGCAACACGCTTTATGTTCTTGATGAACCAACCACAGGGCTGCATCCATCGGATGTATCAATGTTAATGTCGCAGTTAAATAAATTAGTTGATGCTGGCAATACCGTTATTATGGTTGAACACGATATGCAAGTAGCCCGTAATAGTGACTGGGTAATTGATGTAGGCCCTGGTGCTGGTGAAGAAGGCGGCTTAATTGTAGCGCAAGGTTCACCCGAAAAAGTGGCAAGCGTAAAGGCGAGTAAAACCGCACCATTTTTACTTAAATAGTTAATAGATGACGCTTTTAGTTGTATAAAAGCGTCATCTATATATGGTAGTTAACGCTGAAAATAACAGCTTGAGATAGATTAATTATCCAAAGTTCAGGTTTACTAATACATCCTGTTTTTATCTTGGTAACCAATCTGAAATAGCTTTACCTATTTCGTGCGGTGAATCCTCTTGAATATAGTGAATACCGCTTACGGTTACCTCAGTTAGGTTTGGCCATGTGCGCACAAAATCTCTTGCGTAACCAACTAAAAAAGCACCCGGTTCAGCATTAATAAATAGCTTTGGAATATCGTGAGAGTTAGCTAAATAGCTCGCATAGCTTTTAACTAAAGCCACGGTATCGGCAGGCTCTCCAGCAATGGGCAGTTGGCGAGGCCCTGCTAAAATTGCACGGCGATCTTCTCCTGCATTTATAAAGGGTCTGCGATACTCATCATGCTCTGCTTGCGTTAATTTGCGTGCAATGGTCGCTGGTAATATTGTTTCAATAAAAAAGTTGTCATCAAGCACCATTTTTTCACCCTCAGCTGAGCGCATAGTGCCAATAGGGCCGTGCAAATCTTTAGGAAAATCGTCCCATGTTGGAAAGTCAGTAACAATTGCTTCCATAAACGCAATTGCTTTTACAGCATCACGATGTGTATTAGCCCAGTTAAAACCAACGCCTGAACCCCAATCGTGCAGCACCAAGGTAACGTTATTATTTACACCCAACGCTTCTAAAAGTGCAAATGTGTATTTGCTGTTTTCAGCAAGTGAGTAGCTGCCTTCATGGGTGTTATCTAACTTTTGTGAATCTCCTAATCCAATCATATCGATAGCAATTAAACGCCCTTTTCCTTGCAAATAGGGCATAACGTTTCGCCAAAGGAAGCTAGATGTAGGGTTACCATGTAAAAATACAATAGGATCACCTTCGCCTTCATCTATATAAGCCATTTTTTTATCTAATACAGTTTTAAACTTTTTTGCATAACGTAATGTTTCTGAATCATTCTTCATTTAATTATATCGCTTTATTTAACTGATGAGCTGGCGGTAAATCCTCGCTCATCTAATTTGTGTAATATTCGAAGTAGATTAACTAATTTCGAGTTAATATACATGACTGAGTCACACAACAAATGAAAGCGCTTAATTTGTCACTATATTTATATGATCGAATCACATATAATTAAATTTATGAAAAATGAAAAATATATATCAAATTTAATCGGCACGTTTGCTACTTCTGTTTCTAATGACATTGAAAAACAGATTGCCGAATTAGGCGGGCGAAGCCTAAGCCACGAAGCGGCACTGGTCACTATTTACAATCATCCTAATGAAACCATTGATGTACTAAGCAAGGTTTTAGGCTTAACGCATTCTGGTGCAGTTAGATTAATAAATACACTTGAAAAAGAAGAACTTGTAGAAAGGCGAAAGTCAGTAAAAGATGCCCGCTCTGTTGTTTTATGCGTAACGGATAAAGGTAGCCAAAGAGTTGAACTAGTACTAGGCAGCAGAGAAACAGCCACCTCTAAAATACTAAACAACTTTAATGATGAACAAAAACAAAGCTTTTTAAGTTTGATAGAAATAGCACTTGGCAGCCTAACAACCGAGCAGGTAGAAGCACGTAAAATATGCAAATTATGTAACGAAGGTGTATGCCGTAAACAAGGCTGCCCGGTAGAAAACTCAATTAAGTAACTAATTACTTCATGCATCTGCCCACTATAAACGTATTAAATTATTTGCTTTAATACGTTAGCGCTCAAAGTGTTAGCTCTTTAAAAAGCGTTCTATTTTAGGTTTTACCGTAACCGACATTATCAGCATTATAGTTAAACCTATTGGTAATGCGGCTAATAACCCTTCAGTCCATCCAGTTACAAATACACGCATATCTGCATAGCCAATATTATTAGTAGCGGTAACAAACGCCATCACCGACTCCATGATCAGCGCCATAAAAACACTAATAACTAAATTACGTTTTAGCTCACTGCTATTAGGTAATAACTGGGCAACTAGCTTATGCATTAAGGTCATCATTACAAAACCAACAGGCGCCATAACCAATACTGCACTTATAAATGAGGTAAACCAGTCGGCATAAAAATGCTCTGTAACACCCACATTCACATAAGTCATAATGCCAGTTAGAGTACCGCCAATTAAGGTAATAATACTTACCATAACCAGTATTTTATAAATTACAGGCGTTTTTTTAGGCTCAACCATTACTGGGTTTGCTGATACGGGTGTACTCATTATTGGGCATGCCTTAAGCGTTAAATAGATGACAAAATCAACTACAGCAAATTAATTGATAATATCAACTACTTTTTAAGCTAACCAAAAATAAGCCAAATTCCAACTAATCCCATTAAGCTACCAGCAATACGGTTCATCCACTTAATATTATCGCCACGGGCTAAAAATAAACGTAGGCTTTTACCACCTGTTGCATAAGCTAACATACTTAAAAGCTCGGTGGTCATTATAACGCCAAGCAATACTAAAAGCTGAGGGGCTACTGCATGCTCAACATTTATAAAGGGCGGTAATAGTGAGATCATAAACGCCCACCCTTTAGGGTTAGCAATTGCGGTTACAAAACCCTGAATAAATAACGACTTCCGACTTACGTCATTTGGTTTTGAGGTATCAACCGACATTTTGCCTTTGGCTCGCCACATGTTAACGCCAATGTAAATTAAGTACGCACCGCCTACCCACTTTAAAATGGCAAATGCATCTGGGTAATTTAGCATTACGCTTGCAACGCCTAATACCGCAGCTATGGCAACACTTGCGACACCTAACAACTCACCTATCATCATCCATAATGTGCGGCGCACGCCAATGCTCATACCGAGTGTCATGGCAAGGGTCATACACATACCTGGCGTTATCGACACAAAAAAGAAGGTAGGAATAAAAACCGCAAGTGCTGCTACATCAATCATTAATTTACTCTCATATTAAAAGCAAAAACGCGGCTATAAGTAGCCGCGCTGTTGCTTACTCATGTTTATTACTATTGCCCAGTACTTACCACGGGTTCAGTAATAACCTCTACTGGCTCTGCTGTACCATTTAACAAATACTTATCTAACCACTGTTCTTGTTCCCACAATACATGTAATAAGCTTTTACGCGCACGGTAACCATGTGCTTCATAAGGGAGCATTACTAAGCGAGCATCTTTACCTAAACCTTTTAGCGCTGCGTACATGCGCTCACTTTGCATTGGGAATGTTCCGCAAGATTGAGGGTGGGTCTTCTTGCACTCCACTGTATGTGTAAACATCTATTGCCCAGTACTTATCACGGGCTCAGTAATGACCTCTACTGGCTCAACCGTATCACTAAGCAAATACTTATCTAACCACTGTTCTTGTTCCCACAACACATGTAATAAGCTTTTACGCGCACGGTAACCATGTGCTTCATAAGGGAGCATTACTAAGCGGGCATCTTTACCTAAACCTTTTAGGGCTGCGTACATGCGCTCACTTTGCATTGGGAAAGTGCCAGAATTAGGATCTTCTTGACCGTGGATCATTAGCATTGGTTCGTTAATTTTTTCAGCATGGAAAAACGGCGACATATTAGCGTACACGCTTTGTGCTTGCCAAAAATCACGCTCTTCTCCTTGAAAACCAAACGGTGTTAATGTGCGGTTATACGCGCCACTGCGGGCAATACCTGTTTTAAATAAATCGCTATGAGCCAATAAGTTAGCAACCATAAATGCACCATACGAGTGCCCTGCTATGGCAATTTTGTCTTTATCGGCAATACCTTTTTTAACTAATACATCAACAGCTGCTTGCGCGCTTGATACTAGCTGCTTTCTAAAGTTATCGTTTGGCTCGCTGCCATCAATACCCACTATTGGCATTTTAGGATCGTCAAACACGGCAATACCTTTAGCAAGATAAGGCATAGGACCCCAATAGCCAATGTAGGTAAATGCATAAGGCGATTCGCGTACTTGTGATGCTACGGCTTTATTTTTGTATTCAAGTGGGTAAGCCCACATAAGCACAGGTAACGGGCCTTGTGTTTTATCGTACCCTGGTGGTAAATAAAGCGTGCCCGAAAGCTCAACACCGTCGTCGCGTTTATAACGTAATTGCTCTTTAGTTACCCCTTTAAAGGCAGGATACGGGTGCTCAAATGTCGTTAACTGCGTTAGCGTGTCGTTGCCTAAATCGCGTATAAAAAAGTTAGGTTGCTCAGTTTTAGATTCACGAATAGTAATAAATCGCTCACCTTCGTCGTCAAGCAGTGCGCGTACACGCTCGTAGTATGGCGCTTTTGATTCCCATAAACGCTTGCTGCTATTTGTTTTAACATCGTACCTATCTAAAAACGGGATATTACCTTGCTCTGAAGCTCCATTACCGCGAAGGTAAATATAACGCCCGCCTACAATTTTAATTACGTTTGCGCCTAAATCATTGCGCTCGTAAATTGCATTACCAGGGTCTTTGTACGCGTCGTTGTAACTACGCTCTGAAAATAAAACGCGATTTCTGTCGGCATTTCGTGGTTGTACTATATAAGTACGTACTTGACGATCGCTAAAGCGCCAATCACTAAGCATTGCTACGTTTTCGTTGCCCCACTCCATTCCCGCATAACGGCGTTCTACTTTGGCAAATAATTTAGGCTCGCGTTTAAATGGTGCACGTAAGCTGTAAACATAATCATGATGCTCAACGTCGGTTTTCATGTCGCCGCCATCTTGCGCCTCGGCCCAAATAACTTCAGCGCCTTGATCAGCTCGCCATTCAAAATCACGGCGGCCAGTGCGTACACTGTCGTAACCTTGTGGAATATTATCGGCAAGTGGCTGTTTTGCCAGCTCTGCTAATGCATAGCCGCGCATGCCCCATATTTGCCACGTGCTTGCAAAGCGGCTGTAAGGCACTTGATACGAAAACGGCTCATTAATACCGGCAACTAAAATATTGGTAGAATCAGGTGATACCGAAAACGATTTAAATAAAGAAGGGCTACCTATTGCTTGAGTGTTGCCATCAAGCGTTATGTAAGCCAATTGCCCTTGGCCGTAAAACTTAAACTGTGATTCATCAAACGGGCTGGATAATAAATTTTGGTAAGTACGTGCTGGCGCTTTTTCGCCAGTACTTTGTTGAATAACAGGCACTACATTTTGGCTGTTATTTTCAAGCCTTGGTTTACCAAAATTAACAGCAAGATTTGCAACAATGGCGCTGCTATCTGGCAGCCATTTATATGGCGATGCAGTTAGTACCGAATTTAACGCAGCACTAGTTAACTCTTTTGCTTGTTTGGTTTCAACGCTGTAAAGCCATAAGTTGGCTTGGGTTGGTTGCTCAACAACAAAGGCTAAATATTTACTATTAGATGACCATTTAGGTGAGCGGATAATGCCATTAGGTAAGTTATTAATACTAATAACCGACCCGCTTTGAACATGCTTTAGCTCCACAGCACTAAATTTGGCACTCACACGAGAGCGCGAAAAATTAGCGGGGTTTAGCTTAATACCAGCAAGCTTAAGCTCTTCTTTTGCAAGTTCATCAAGGGTAACTACACGTTTGCTTTCAAAAAGCGCTAGCCACTGGCCATCGCTCGATAAGTAACTAGTGGGTGCTAACTTAGCGTCAACCAATGCTGTAAGTTCGGGTGATGGGGTTTGATAGCCCTGCTCGGCGTAACTTGTTGGGACTAATGCCACACAACAAATAAAGGCAACTAACAGCCTAAAAGCGCTCATGTTTTTATCCTTTTGTTATTTTTTACTCTTATAGGCGTATATAAACACGTTTTGCTTTGTTCATAAAGTATTAAGGTAAGTTAAACACCTCTAAAAGATGACTTAATAGTGCTGATTAAGCTAAACTACAGCGCTATTTATTCACCACTGCGGTACTTAAAATACAATGCATAACAAAGCCAAATCAGTCACCATTTTTGATGTTGCAGAGCGTGCTGGTGTATCAAAATCAACCGTATCGTTGGTGCTTACCCAAAGCGATAAAGTGGGCAATAAAAGTAAACAAAAAATACTCAAAGCGATAGATGAGCTAGGGTACGTTTATAATCGTGATGCCGCTGCTATGCGCTCAAAACGCTCTAACTTAGTGGCCATAGTAATAAATGATTTAACTAACCCAGCTATGGCACACCTTGCTACCAGCTTACAACTTTTGTTAAACGACAATGGCTTACAAGCCATGATTGTAAGCTGTAATAATAGTCTTGAGCTACAAGCAAACGCAGTTAAAAACTTAAAAGAATACAACGCAGCTGCATTTATTATTTGCCCCGTTGCTAATACTTGCCCCAAATGGCTTGATGCGCTCAGCGCGCAACACAAAGTAATTACCTTAATGAGTGAAGTGCCCTTTAGCGCAGCTCCGTGTGTATTACCCGACTATAAAAAAGCCAGCCACGTAGCCAGTATGCATTTACTCGCACAAGGCGTGACAAACATAGCATTTATAGGCAATGAACTTACTTTAAGTGATTCACAAGCACTGCAAAGTGGCTTTAATACCGCATGCGCGCAGCACAGCATTACACCATTAGCACCCATTGACTGCGCAGTAAACACAGTCCTTAGCGCTAAAAATGCATTTATAGAAGCATATAAACACAACCCCACATTAAACGCAGTGGTGTGTGCAAACGATATTATTGCTCAAGGTGTTATTGCCGCTATTAACTCATTAACTCATCACTCTATTAAAGTAGTGAGTTGCCACCACATTCCTAATAGCGCGGTTATAAATAATCACTTAACCACCGTAGCTATTAGTACAACTGATATAGCTAAGCGGTGCCTTTTAATACTGCAAGAGCTACTACAAAATACAGCCCCGCCAGNCAATGAAAAAAGTGCTGGTAATTGGCTACGTATGGCCAGAGCCAAATTCGTCTGCTGCGGGAACGCACATGATGTCGTTATTAAATGCATTTAGAGCGCAAAACTGGGACGTTGAATTTGCAACGCCCGCGCAGCGCACCGATCATATGGTAAACCTTGACGACTTTGGTATAACCAGCCAAAGCATTGCACTAAACTGCGACAGCTTTGACGAATACGTTAAAGCCTATAACCCAGATATAGTCATGTTTGACCGCTTTATGATGGAAGAACAATTTGGCTGGCGCGTCGATAAACATTGCCCAAATGCGATTAAAATTCTCGATACCGAAGATTTACAATGTTTGCGTAACGCTCGTCACGAAGCGTTTAAAGGTGAGCGCGAGTTTACAACCAGCGATTTACACTCAGACATAGCAAAACGAGAAATTGCCGCTATTTTACGCTGCGACCTAAGCTTAATTATTTCAAGTTATGAAATGAGCCTGCTAAACAGCGTATTTAAAATAGAGCCAAGCTTATTACACCATTTACCATTTATGGTCGATTTAAGCTCATTACCTACAAGTACAAAAACGTTTGAGCAGCGCCAGCACTTTATGACCATAGGTAACTTTAGACACGCGCCAAACTGGGATGCTGTACTTTACTTACAAAAAATATGGCCACTTATTCGCAAGCAACTCCCAAAAGCAGAACTACATATTTATGGCTCTTACCCACCACCAAAAGCCACGGCACTAAATAACCCTAAAACAGGGTTTTTAATAAAAGGCTGGGCCGATAATGCGTTTGATGTAATGCAAAGCGCACGCGTATGTTTAGCACCACTGCGTTTTGGTGCAGGCATAAAAGGTAAATTGCTTGAAGCCATGATTATGCAAACACCCAGCGTTACCACTAATATTGGTGCAGAGGGCATGCATAACGATTTACCATGGCCTGGTAAAATAGCCAACACTGCCGACGATTTTGCCAATGCTGTTGTTGAAATGTACACCAATCAAAGTGACTTTGAACAAGCGCAGCAAAATGGCAACACGCTCCTTAATACGCTTTACGATAAAGCACAATTGAGCACGGTGTTAATTAAAAAAATTGATTCAATAAGTAGCGATTTAGAGGCTCATCGCGAAAAAAACTTTACAGGCCAAATGCTCAAACATCATACAATGCGCAGCACTCAATACATGTCGCAATGGATAGCTGAAAAAAATAAAAAATTAGATTAAAAATGACTAGACACACACCAATTAGTGTTTAAAATCGCGCCCATCAAACGTGGGCAGTTTTAGCTGTATTGTCTATATTTTTAGCTTAGTTATCGCAATATTTGGTCCAAAAAGATTTGAAAACTGCAACCTTTACAGAAAAACGCAAATTTATCGTTAAATTGGGTAAAATGCTTCACAAGTATGGTACGCCTGCTTACCGCCTAGAAGCCCACCTAATGGAAGTGGCTACATATTTAGGACTTAAATCGTCGTTTGTTATGTCGCCAACTTCGGTAACGTTTGTTATTTGGACTGATGGCCACGAAGACGAGTACACCCACGTTGCGCGTGTAGACCCTGGCGATCACGATTTAGGCTCACTTGCCGACACCGACGACCTTGTAAACCAAATGCTTGACGACAAGCTAACTTTACAAGAAGTTGACGCCCAGCTAGATGCTATCTACGACATGCCAAACCCATACAATAAACTTGTTACGGGCGTTGCCTTTGCAACTTCTGGTGGTGCGTTTGCAATGTTAATGGGTACTAGCTGGACTGATGTTATTTGGTCATCGCTTCTTACTTTAGTTGTTTATTTGTTTGTGCTTTGGTCTGGGCGCTCAAAACGCGTAGCCCATATGCTTGAGCCATTGGTAGCCATAATATCGGCAATACTTGCGTGTGCAGTAAGTGTGTATATAACACCTGAAATAAACATACGCTTGGTGGTACTTTCAGCCATTATTGTATTTATACCCGGTTTAGCACTTGCGCTTGGCTTAGCAGAGCTTGCAGCGCGGCATTTAGTGTCGGGTACAGCAAGAGTCATGGACTCGTTTATGCTGTTATTTAAACTCTATTTTGGCGGTTTTATTGGCATAGGCATTGGCTTTGCACTCTTTGGGCAAGCTGACTTTGTACAACCTGAGCCATTACCAAAGTGGACCGCATGGCTGGCTATATTTTTACTTTGTAGCAGCTTAATCGTTATTTTTAGAACCAAACTTAAGCACGCTGTGTGGTCTATAGCATCAGGCTTTATAGCGTACGGCACCAGTATTGGCTCGGCTATGTACCTTGATTACACATTAGGTACGTTTGTGGGTGCTTTGTCGGTGGGTATTTTTAGTAACTTGTTTAACCGCGTTGCTAATGCGCCGGCCTCTATTGTGGCCATGCAAGGCTTGATTGTATTAGTACCAGGTAGCAAAACCTATATTGGCTTAAACTCACTCATTGAAGGCCAAGACTTTATATACGCAGAGCATATAGGCCAGCAAACGTTTTTAATATTTATGTCGCTCGTTGCAGGACTAATATTTGCAAACGTAGCCCTACCGCCTAAAAAGAGTTTGTAAGTGATACTGAGCGCTCGCTTTACTTTAATTGAGTAAAGCGAGTAAAACATTAAACTAAAAACAACTACCAAGTAGCAATTGAGGCCAATGCTAAATGTTTTAGCTCATTACATTGCACTTGAGTCAAACTCAAAAACCTCATAGTGATTCCAACGTAAAAACAGTTCAGCGCTTTCTAAATAACCTAAACTCTGGATAATAAATCTATCTCAAGCAGCTATTTTCAGCGCTAACTGCGTTGAATTTACTTGCAATAGGCTAGATATTTGCGTATTCACTGGTGCGTAAACTGCTTTGCTGAGCTTGAATAAGCCATAAAACAGCCAGCGACAGTAAAACCGATTTCCATTTCATTATTGCTCTGTTCCCTCTATGAGTAGAGGTATTTTATGCGTGCTTTTATTAATTTAATGATAAACCATATATGGTTTTCTATTTCGGTTCAATCACTTACAAACAGCAGCCTTAGCTTATTAATAATAAAAGATGATAGTGAGGATTATTACTTGGCACTTCCCTATTGAGCTAAAATACTCAATAGGGAAGTAACTAGCGTGACCAGTTAGTTTTGGCAAGCTCTACAATCTCGTTTCCTTTGCCGTTTATCAGCGCCTTCATCATGTAAACACTAAAGCCTTTTGCTTGCTCTAATTTGATTTGCGGTGGCATTGAAAGCTCTTGTTTTGCAGTATCGACTTCTAAAACAACAGGTCCTGAGTGGTTCATCATCTCGTTCATTGCCGATGGTAATTTTTCAGGGTCATCCACATGAATCCCTTTTAAGCCGCAGGCCTGTGCAATGTTAGCAAAACTTGGGTTTTCTAAATCGGTATCGCTTGATAAAAACCCACTGGCTTTCATTTCCATAGCCACAAAACTAAGTGAGCGATTATTATAAACAACAATCTTTATTGGTAAATTAAGCTGCTTAAGTGAGATTAAATCCCCCATTAACATCGAAAAGCCACCATCACCACACATTGCAATGACTTGGCGGTCTCTATCAACAGATTGAACCCCCATTGCCTGCGACATCGCATTTGCCATAGAGCCATGATTAAACGAGCCAATTAAGCGACGCTTACCATTCATTGATAAATAACGCGCAGCCCACACTGTTGGCGTACCTACATCACAAGTAAAAACAGCATCGTCAGCTGCTTGCTCGTTGAGTAAACGCGTTAGGTATTGCGGGTGAATTAAGTTTTGCGAGGTTTTGCCACTGGCAAGTTCATCAAGATCTTGTCGAGACTCTTTGTAATTTTTAACACATTTTTGTAAGTGCGAACTTGTCCGTTCACCTTTAATATAATCAAGCAGTGTGGCCACTGAGTTTTTAGTATCCCCTAACACGCCACAGTCAATTTGCACGTGTCGCCCGAGTGACGCAGCCTGATTATCAATTTGCAATATGGTGGTATTTTCGGGATAAAAAGCACGATAAGGAAAACTAGTACCAATCATTAATAACGTATCGGCTTCTTGCATTGCATGATAGCCCGATGCAAAGCCAATAAATCCGGTCATACCAACATCGTAAGGATTATCGTATTCAATAAATTCTTTACCGCGCATGGCATGCACTATCGGTGCTTGTAATTTTTCGGCTAGCGCAACAATTTCGTCGTGGGCATCCTTACAACCAGCACCACACAATAAGGTTACTTTTTTACTTTTATTAAGATGAGTCGCCATTGCTTCAATATCAGATAAAGCGGGGGTATAAGTTGCTGGCTTTGGCACGTTCCATTTCGGCTTAATAGCTTTAGGCATATCTTTTAATGCAATATCGCCAGGTAGCACAAGTACACTCACGCCTTTGTTTAGTATTGCTTGTCGCATTGCTGTTTCTAGCAGGTACGGCATTTGCTCAGGGCTCGACACCATTTCACAATACACACTGCATTCTTTAAATAATTCTTGCGGATGGGTTTCTTGAAAATAACTACTGCCAATTTCAGATGAAGGAATATGTGCGGCAATTGCTAATACTGGTACATTATTGCGCTGACAATCAAATAAGCCATTAATTAAATGAAGGTTACCTGGCCCGCAAGAACCCGCACACACCGCAAGCTCGCCTGATAAATGTGCTTCGCCACCAGCTGCAAATGCGGCAACTTCTTCATGTCGCGTACCTAGCCATTCAATTGTTCCCATTTTTCGCAGACTTTCACTAATGCCGTTAAGTGAATCGCCAGTTACTCCCCAAATACGTTTTACGCCTGCTTGTTCGAGGGTTTTAGTGATAAAACTTGCGATATTTTGACTCATAATATAGAACTCCTAAATATTCAGTTATTCTGTAAATTGATTTTTCGTCTCTGATCTATCAGGTAAGTCATCGTTTCGAAATGCGCTCAATTATTGAGAATCGATAAGCTTAAATATTTTGATAATGATAAATATATTACTACTGAGACTTTACTAACAAACGCCTATGCTTGCTGCGACCCCATACTGATACATAAAACATGAATGTCCGCTTTAAAGTGTTTATGAATATGCGGGTGCGAGATTTTTAGTGGCTTAACTATGAATATGTTATTATGCGCTCAATTATTTTACTGAATGCTTTTCTCTTACTTCTATGTCAAATTCTGCTTCTTGCTTTACATTATTTTCTCAAAATATTGATGCTCTCGCGCTTCCTGAAAAGTTTACTTTCCCTTTTTATTACGAGCCGCAACCATTAGCTGTAGCAGCCACTAAACAATTACAGCAACAGCTTGAAACGTTAGCGCATTTAAAAGCAGAAAATGCAGGTAAAATGTTTGGGGTTTTAGTGGTGCAAAATGCTAAGCAACAATTAGGCTTTTTAAGTGCTTATTCGGGACAAATTGAAGGTGATAAAGGTAATATTAGCTTTGTGCCGCCTGTTTCTAGCATGCAACTTCAAGACGATAGCTATTTGGCTCAAAGTAAAATAATTAACGATATTAATGCTCAAATTGAGCAATTAGAAAATAGTGAACAACTGCTTGAAGTTAATAGCAAACTTGATGATGCAACACAGAGCTACCAGCAAGCGCTATTAGCTCAACAGGCAGTAATGCAAGCCGGTCGTCAGCAGCGAAAAATACAACGTACCGAAGGCAAATTAGAACTTAGCGAAAGTGATTTTGAGCAGTTAAAAAATAAGCTTGCAGGGCAAAGCATCGTAGAAAAAAAGCAACTGCTGGCACTTAAATCCTATTGGCAAAATATAATCGAGTCACTGCAGCAAACACACATCAATATTTCTAATGAAATTGCTCATTTAAAAAAGCGCCGTAAAACACTTTCTAAAAGCTTACAAAAAAAGCTATTTGCACAGTACCAATTTTTAAATGCAAATGGTGAAACTACAGATTTAAATGCTATTTTTGCAGCATTACCTGAGCACACTCCTCCTTCGGGTGCTGGCGATTGTGCAGCGCCTAAATTATTACAATACGCCTATAAACATGACTTAAAGCCACTTGCTATGGCAGAGTTTTGGTGGGGAGCAGCACCTAAATCAGCAATTAGGCAGCATAAGAATTACTACCCTTCTTGTTACAGTAAATGCCAACCAATACTTGGGCATATGCTAAAGGGTTTAGATGTTGAAGATAACCCGCTACTTATCAACCCAGCTCAGGGTAAAGATTTAAGTATTGTTTATAAAGATGACGACTTACTTGTGGTAAATAAGCCCGCTGAGTTTTTATCAGTGCCTGGCGTTAATATTGATGACTCAGTTTATATGCGCATAAAAACGCAGTTTCCAGAGGCATCAGGGCCACTAATTGTACACAGATTAGATATGTCGACTTCTGGGTTATTGATGATTGCACTTAATAAACGCGTGCACAAAGCACTGCAAAAGCAGTTTATTGAACGCACCATAGATAAACGTTATGTCGCATTAGTTAATGGTAACGTAGCTGAGGATAGCGGAGTAATTGATTTGCCCTTAGTGCTAGACTTTGATGATAAACCGCGCCAAATGGTGTGTTACACACACGGTAAGCAATCACTTACTACCTGGCAGGTTTTAGAGCGTAACAACAATATTACCCGATTACAGTTATACCCTAAAACAGGGCGAACTCATCAATTAAGAGTGCATTGTGCGCACAGCTTAGGTTTAAACATGCCAATTATAGGCGACACACATTACGGGCAAAAAGCCGAACGATTACATTTACATGCAGAATACTTAGCATTTACTCACCCTATTACGCTTAAACGATTAGAGTTTGAAGTAGCCGCAGATTTTTAAGCTAAAGCCCATCTAAGATCATTTGTTTGATGGTCTTTGCTTTTACAAAATGATCTAATTTATGGGTGTGTATCCACCAAGTAGCAGCATCCATAAGTAGCTCTGGATCGTCGTTTTTATTGGCAAAAAATGCATAAAAAGAAAGCCCTACATTTTCTCCTTTAACTGCTATTTTTTTATCGCATACGGTAATTATTTTTGCTCTTAGTTCTTCTTTCATATGTACCTTATTAAACAAACTATGCTCTGGATTATAAATCTATCTCAAGATCTTTATGGGCATATTTACTTTTAGCCACCGTTACAAAAAATTAAAAAAGAACGTACTGATAGTATCAAAGAAAGTATCATTTTTTCATCTTTTTTATTTGCGCGCTATTTTATTAACTACCTTAACTCCTCCAACACATCAGTAAAACTAAAGCCTGAAAATATTGCATGAGCGTGCTTGTAAAACTTACAGGCCGCATACTCCCACGAGCAAACGAACAAATATAAACTAATTTAATTCAACAAGTTAAAGCATGGCATTTAGCTTGCTTCAATATTTGTAAGCAATTAAAGAGCAAGTAAAGGACTAGTTATGAATATTTTTGAAGCACTACGTCATGACCATGACAAACAACGAGAATTGGTAGATGCGCTTATTCAAACACACGGCGACACAGAGCAGCGCCACACGCTAATGGATGAGCTAAAAACAGAATTAGAAAATCACGCAAAATTTGAAGAACGTTACTTTTATAACCCACTTATGTTTGATGACTTAACTCACGAAAAAGCGCGCCACAGCGTAGCTGAACATCACGAAATTGATGAATTAATTGAACAACTTGAAGATACCGAAATGAGCTCGTCTGCATGGTTAGTTGCAGCTAAAAAGCTACACCATTTGGTACATCATCATTTAAGTGAAGAAGAACACGAAGTGTTTCAATTAGCGGGTAAAGCACTTACCGAAGGGCAAAAAGAGAGCCTTGCTGAGCAATACAACGACGCAATGCATTAGTTGCATAACATGCAAACCGACTTCCACACACTCCCTGTGTACTTATTGGTTATAAGCCTTATGGCTTATAACCAATTTTTTTGCATGTACTTTATTACTTTACAGTAAATTTCACGTCTTGGTCGCGTAATAAGTAAAGTGCAAAACACGCAGCCCACATTGGCCATGCAGTAAAGAATAATAAGTTATTAAAGCCATCTATGTACTGGTTGTAAGAAGAAAGCGTAGATAAGCCATGCATTACAAAAATGATACCGTACGTTATACGCTTTTTAATACCTGCTAAAAATGCTAAAACAAGCACTAACTGCACCGCACCAATAATGTAAGCCACTATATCTGTAGAGCCACTAATACCGTAAAAATGTTCAAAAATACGTGCGCTATGCCCAGGATTAACAAACTTATCGAATGTCCACATAACCATTACAATAAACACGCCTAAACGCAAAGATAAAAGTGACCACTGCAAACGGTTTTGCACATCAGAATTCATTGAACCTGTCATAAAATTTCCTTAAATGAATATTAATAAACGTAGAAGTAACCTAGACCGTATAAGTTGTTTTTTATTTCAAAAATTTTTAATTAAATTCATTAGTTAAGCCATGCAGTACTAAAAGTGAAGCTTATTTAAGTAATTTAAAAAATGCTGCATAAAAGTTAACTCTTTTAAAATGTTAGCAGGTTGAAAGTAGTCTATAATTAAAAATTCTATTAAAAGCATATATTTACATTCACTCTAGTACAATCGCTGTATTAATATTTTATCAACTAATAAAACAATACTACTTAATTACCATCTTTATAATGCATCTGTTTTGTTATGTTCTAAAAAACAAAAAGAATCAAAATTTTACTGAAAGTTATTTTTAATCCTTTCGGTCTTTATCGCCAACAACATTTTAACCGTAGAGAGAAAACGTTTGAAACACGCATATTTAGCACTTTCCCTAGCCACCATATTAAATACACCACTTAATGCTTTTGCAGCCGAAGAATCAAAAACAGCAAAAGAAGGCGCAATTGAGCGTATTGAGGTGGCAGGCCAAGTTATTAGATCTCAAGGTCTTTCGGTTAAAAATGCCACTGTAGACGGCCCTTTTGGCGACAACTTAGCTCTACGAGATATAGCCCGATCAGTAACACCAATTTCAAGCGAGTTAATAGAACAACTCAATATTACGACTTTACAAGACGTACTTGCAGTAAGCCCTAATACCTATTCAGCCAGTGGTTTTGGGGCACCAAGTTTACCTACTATTCGTGGGCAACTAGGTGAGCTTTTCCAAGATGGTACACGCCGCCAAGCAGGTAATAATGGCTTTGGCGTGCCGTTATCGTTCAACTCTATAGAACAAATAGATGTAGTAAAAGGCGCGCCACCGGTATTATTTGGTTCAAGCCAACGCAACGGTGGTTTTGTAAACTTACATTCTAAAAAAGCATCTACGGATGAAAGCAAAGGCAAAGCAGCTGTATCTGCAGGTAGATGGGATCAATACAGTGTTTTAGTTGATTACAGTGCACCCATTGTAAAAGATAAAGTAGGTTTTAGAGTAAGCGCTGAACATATTGATAACGGCAGTTACTACGATTTCTCGGGAACTAAAAGCGACAGCTTATTTGCATCATTACGTGTATTACCCGATGACAAAAGCAGCTGGGATATTAACTTTGAATTATACCAAGTTGAATTTACCGATAACGCAGGTATTAACCGCCCTACTCAAGCGCTAATAGATAATGGCCTTTATATTACCGGTCAAGGCGTGCAAGCAAATGGCAGTACCGTACCAGCAGCAGGTGCGATAATCTCACCTACTGGACAAGTTAAAATTAATCGCAGTACAGTACTTACCGACCCTGATAATCAAAACGAAGCTACTACCTATTTACTACACAGTATTTATAAGCGTGAACTTTCTAGCAATGCATCAATAAAAAACATTACGTATTTTCAGCACTTACAACGCGAAGAAATTGTACAGAATAGCTTTGTTGAAATTATAGATGGTGCAGACACGGCGCAAAACCGTACCGAGCTTACCTACCTTTGGAATAGCGATCAGCAAACCATTTTTGCATTTGATGTACGTTATAACCGCGTATTAGGCTACAGCCAATTTACAACAGAAGCCGATTTACCTATTGATTTAACTGGCCCACTTTCAAATCGTCGCATTCCTCTAACAAGTGAACAACAAGCGCGTTTAATTGAAATTAGCCCAGGTGTATTTGTATCTCCAGGTGGTCAGTACGATATTAATAACGATGGTAGCGGCGACTTTAACCTATCAGACACGACCGATTCGCGTTCATGGCAAACAGGTTTTGCGATTCAACAAGACTCAGATTGGACTGATAAGTTTCATACAAGTGTTGGATACCGCATTGATTTTTATGACGTAGACGCGCACGACCCAATAGCACCAGAGGGTGAAATTGCAGCTCGTGATAGCATTAACGATAAGCTACATTCGGGGCAAATAAGCTTTAACTACCGATTGAACGGTGATTACACCACTTATGGTGCAGCAAGTTACAACGAAGCCACATCAAATAGCATGGCTGGCGGCACGTCTCTTGGTGGCGACAACACAATTAGCGCACAAAACTTTTCAACCGAAAATACCTTGGTTGAATTTGGTTTAAAATACGCACCAACTAACAGCGATTGGTACGCCGATGGAGCCGTATTTAGCCAACGTCGTAGTTTACGTAATCGTGATGGTAGTAACACTGGCATTCGTACTACCGGCTTTGAAAGCCAAGTATTTTATGACGCCTACCCTTATTGGCTAAGTGTTGGCTACAGCTATATTGACGCTCGCTACGATAATTCTGCAAGTAGTCAAGATTCGGCTCAAGTAGCTGATGCATTTGACAACTCACGTCCAGATATTATTGAAGGTACCAGTGTTGGCGCACCTAGCTTTACCGCTTTTGCACCTTCAAACACCCGTGTACAGGGTATCCCTGAGCAATCGTTCAGCTTTAACGGAAATTATTCAATTAATTCGAAATGGCAAACGGGTTTTTCAGGTCTATATACAAAGAGTTACCCATTAGACTTTTTGGCGACAGTAAAAATTCGTGATCAGTACACACTAAACGTAAATACTAGCTATGCTTTTACGCCTAGTACCAAGTTACGATTAGATGTGAACAACGTAACGAATCAAAAAAACTGGCGCCCAGTATTTGAAGGCGGTTATTTTGGTGCAACCTTGGCTTTTCCTGAATTACCAATAAACGCCAAGCTGACGCTTACGCATAATTTTTAAAGGCAAGTTTGAAAGAGAGAGAACATGATTAAAAAAATACTTTTGTTATTGATTGCAGCGGTCGCCATCGGCCTGTTCTTTCATTTTGATTTGCACCAACTACTTACGCTTGAGGGCTTAAAAGGGTCGATGGATCAGTTTAGCCAATATAAAGCGCAATCTCCGCTATTAATCATTGGCGGATTCTTTTTATTGTATGTGGTGGTTACTGCATTGTCTTTACCGGGCGCGGCTATTTTAACACTGGCAGCGGGTGCTTTATTTGGCTTAGTTGAAGGCTTATTGGTTGCATCGTTTGCATCAACCATAGGTGCCACACTGGCCTTTTTAGTATCACGTTACTTATTGCGCGATACCATTAAAAAGCGCTTTCCTGAGCGTTTAGCAGCCATTGATGCAGGCGTTGAAAAAGAAGGCGGCTTTTACTTATTTACGTTGCGTTTAGTGCCGGTGTTTCCGTTCTTTTTAATCAACTTGTTAATGGGCGTAACAGCCATCAAGTCATGGACTTTTTACTGGGTAAGCCAAGTGGGTATGCTAGCCGGTACATTTGTATTTGTTAATGCCGGTACGCAGCTTGCTCAAATAGAGAGTTTATCGGGCATTTTATCGTTGGACTTAATTTTATCATTCGCTTTATTGGGCGTATTCCCATTTATTGCTAAAGGGATCTTAAACGTGTTTAAAAAACGTCGTGTATACAAAAACTATACTAAACCTAAAAGTTTCGACCGTAACATGATTGTTATTGGCGCGGGTGCAGGTGGTTTGGTAACAAGCTATATTGCCGCTGCTGTTAAAGCAAAAGTAACCCTTATTGAAGCGGGCGAAATGGGCGGCGACTGTTTAAACTACGGCTGTGTTCCCAGTAAAGCGATAATTAAAAGCGCTAAAATTGCAGAGCAAATTCGCCACGGTGAACACTACGGCCTAGAAAACATGACACCGCAGTTTTCGTTTAAAAAAGTAATGGCCCGTGTTCATAAAGTAATTGCCGATATAGCACCACACGACAGCGTAGAGCGCTACACTAATTTAGGCGTAGACGTAGTAAAAGGTTACGGTAAATTAATTGACCCGTGGACGGTAGAAATTAAACTCAACGATGGCGGCACACAAACATTAACGGCACGTACTATTGTAATTGCCACTGGCGCACGCCCATTTGTACCGCCACTACCCGGTATAGAAGAAACTGGTTATGTAACAAGCGATACCTTGTGGGATAAATTTGCAGCGCTTGACGAAGCACCTAAAAAGCTTGTAGTACTTGGCGGCGGCCCTATTGGCAGCGAATTAGCCCAAAGCTTTGCCCGTTTAGGTTCAAGCGTTACGCAAATTGAAATGGCGGAGCGCATCATGATCAAAGAAGATCTTGAAGTGTCTACCTTTGCTCATGAAGCATTGAGCGAAAGCGGCGTTAACATTTTAACCTCACATCAGGCATTACGTTGTGAAGCGCGCGACGGTAAAAAGTACATTATTGTTAAACGCCTTAACGAAGGCAATGATGAAGAAATTGCTATTGAATACGACGAACTGCTATGCGCTGTTGGCCGCAGTGCCCGCCTTAAAGGTTACGGCCTTGAAGAGCTAGGCATAGAAACAAACCGTACAATAGTCACTAACGAATACCTAGAAACGCTATACCCTAATATTTTTGCCGCTGGCGATATTGTTGGCCCGTACCAGTTTACGCACGTAGCCGCTCATCAGGGTTGGTACGCAGCAGTAAACGGCTTATTTGGTAACCTTAAAAAGTTTAAAGTAGATTACCGCGTTATTCCATGGACCACCTTTATTGACCCAGAAGTGGCACGTGTGGGTTTAAACGAGCAAGATGCAATTGATAAAGGTATCGATTTTGAAATCACTCGTTTTGAGTTTGAAGAGCTAGACCGCGCAATTACCGACAGCGCCACAAAAGGCTTTATTAAAGTAATTACCCCTAAAGGCAAAGACAAAATACTCGGTGTAACTGTGGTCTCTGAACACGCGGGTGATTTAATTGCTGAATTTGTACTGGCCATGAAACACGGTTTAGGCCTTAATAAAATACTGGGCACTATACACAGCTACCCTACTTGGGCTGAAGGCAACAAATACGCTGCAGGCGAGTGGAAACGCGCCCATGCACCTGAAAAAGTACTTAACCTGCTCGAAAAATATCATACGTGGCGTCGAGGCTAATATGTTTAACACAACATTAAAACCTTTATTATTAAGTGCGACATTACTTGCGACGGCGCTTATAACGTCGCTTTCAAGCCAAGCGCAAAGTACGACTAATAACCTGCACGATAGCTGGAATGCATTGCTAAATAAACATGTTGTCGCTATTAACCATAATCACAGCACAGAGGTTGATTACGCTGCAATACAAGGTGATCATACTCAGCTAAAAACGTATTTAGATTCGTTAAGTGCTGTAACACAAAACGAGTTTGACGCGTGGGAAAAGCCTAAGCAACTGGCGTTTTTAATTAATGCGTATAATGCATTTACCGTAGAGCTCATCGTTTCAAACCTTGGCAGTAAAGAGCCCCAAAACCTTAAATCAATAAAAGATTTAGGCAGCTTTTTTAGCTCACCGTGGAGTAAAGCGTTTGTGCCACTACTTGGTAAAACTCGCAGCCTTGATGACATAGAGCACGGTTTAATTCGTGGCAGCGGTAAATATAACGACCCACGTATTCATTTTGCTGTAAATTGTGCAAGTATTGGTTGCCCTGCGCTGCGCGGGGAGGCATTCACAGCTACTGAACTAGAGAGCCAATTGCAACAGCAAACGGTGCGTTTTTTATCTGATACAACACGTAATTTTGCGCAGGAAAATACGCTAAATATCTCCTCTATATTTAAATGGTACGGCGATGACTTTGAAAAAGGTTTTAGAGGTGCAGACACGCTACAGCAGTTTTTACTGCAATATAGCGATGCACTTAAACTAGTACCCGCTCAGCAAAAAGCGCTTAAAAATAATGACATGAAAGTAAAATTTTTAGACTACAGCTGGGATTTAAATGCACGCCAGTAAGTTTTGGCAAACAACTACGCGATACAGTGTTTACTGTGTCGCGTTTTGCGTTTGCTTAATAACAAGCTTAAGTACTTTTGCTAATAACAGCGCTCATAATATGAGTAAAGAACGACTCACTCGCTGGGAAAATATTGAAACGCTTGGTAATAACCAAAGCGTGTACTTTTATGCCTGGGGCGGCGACGCGCAAATAAATGCCTATATTCAATGGGCTGCCCAGCAAGTTAAAACTCAATATAATATTAACTTAGTCCATGTAAAGCTCAGCGACACCAGCGAAGCAGTAAGCCGTGTGTTGGCCGAAAAATCAGCACATAATAATGACCAAGGCAGTGTTGATCTGGTATGGATAAACGGCGCTAACTTTGCCACTATGAGCGAGCACGCATTGTTGTTAAAACAGTGGGCAAATAAACTGCCACACTTTGCATACACAGATCCCGCTAATAACCCTGCTGTTAATTTTGACTTTGGCATACCCACAAACGGTATGGAAGCACCGTGGGGGCAAGCATCGCTCACCTTTTATTACGACAGCCTTGCAATAAATGAACAAACAAACAATAAACGCCCTACTACATTAAACGAATTATTAAACTGGAGCACACAAAACCCTGGTCGCTTTAGTTACCCAAAGCCGCCTGACTTTTTAGGTATGAGCTTTTTAAAGTACGCCTTAGTTGTGCTGCATAAGCACAGCAGCGAAAACATTAAAGCGCAGTTAAACCAACCAGCTACCGCTTTAAATACTGCACAAGTGCTAAATCCGTTATGGGACTTTTTAGATAAACTACACCCAACGCTTTGGCGTGGTGGCACTCATTTTATGCAAAGTGGTGCTCAAATGCGCCGCTTAGTAGACGATACAGAGCTGAGTTTAGCCTTTACTTTTTCAGCACCTGAAGTACCCGCAGCTGTAAAACGCTATGATTTACCAAACAGCATTCGCAGTTACGCAATGAGTGATGGCAGTTTAAGTAATACCCATTTTGTGGCAATCCCTTACAATGCAAGCCACCAGCAAAGTGCGCAATTAGTGGCTAATTTTTTACTCAGCCCTGAGGCGCAAGCTCAAAAACAAAAAGCGCATATATGGGGCGATAAAAGCGTACTTATTCAATCAACGTTAACGCCTGATCAGCAAGCCTTATTTAAAACAGCTAAACCACATCCAAGTGCACTGCCTTTAAACAGTATTAAACGCACATTGAGCGAACCTCATCCAAGCTGGGTAAACGCCATTATGCAAGGTTGGCAAACTCGTTATGGAGTAAGCCAATGAGTGTTATTTCAAAAAGTGTACCGATTAATACCAAAGCAACAACGCAGTGCAGCACCGATATGTTTACGCGCATTGTAAAATTTAGCCCGCGATTTTTACTCGCTTTACTTATACTACCCGTACTTGGTGGCTTAATTAGCGTATTGCTGCCTGCCTTTGGTTATGCGCCCGTACTTGAGCAAACAACGTTTAGCTTGCAAGGTTTTAATGCCCTTTGGCAAACATCCGGCCTTACTCAAATGGTTACCTTAAGCGTTGCAACGGGCTTAATAAGTACTCTGCTTGCATTTATCATTACCTTAATGATTTTAGCTGCGTTTTTTAATAGCCCGTGGCTTAACCGAATTCAGCGTTTATTGAGCCCTATATTAGTGATACCTCATGCCGCCGCGGCTATTGCAGTAGGGTTTTTAATTGCCCCTTCAGGTATGATTTCACGCTTAGCGTCGCCTTGGTTAAGCGGCTGGGAACTTGCGCCAAACGGCATGTTTCCGCATGATTCGTTCGGTATTAGTATTATTTTAGGCTTAACACTAAAAGAGCTTCCCTTTTTATTATTAATGGCACTGGGCGTACTTGCTCAACCTGAGCTTGGCAAAAAATTACGCCAGCAACATAAGGTTGCGCTTAACTTGGGTTATTGCCCAATGACCGCCTTTTTTAAAGTAATACTGCCAAGCCTTTATCCGCTGCTGCGTTTGCCCCTTTTAGCCGTGCTTGCCTATGCAAGTGCCAGTGTAGAAATGCCACTCATTTTAGGCCCAAATACACCACCCACGTTAGCCGTTGCAATAATGCATTGGTTTAACGATGTTGATTTAAACCTGCGCATTAAAGCCTCAGCGGGCGCTTTATTACAACTGGCTGTTACAGGTGGGTTATTAGCCCTTTGGCTTGGCGCAGAAAAGGTCGTAAAAGTGCTATTTAGCGACTCCCTCACTAATGGAGTGCGCGAATACGGCGGATTTTATTGGCAAAAAATAACGATCGTACTCACCATATTAGTAATTAGCTTTATAATGTTGTCACTTATTGGTTTAGTTATGTGGTCGGTTGCAGGCTTTTGGCGCTTTCCAGATGCAATGCCTGAGCAATTTACACTACTGCATTTTAAAAGTGCGCTAATGCAAATGAGCAGCCCGCTTTTTAATACCCTAGCAATCGGTTTAGTAACCACATTATTTGCCATTATTCTTACTCTATTGTGTTTAGAATCAGAGCAATTGAGTGACAAACCGATTTCTCGTTTTACCAGTTTAATTATTTACTTACCGTTATTAGTACCCAGTATTGCCTTTTTGTTTGGGCTAGTATGGATACAACAATTGGTAAATAACCAAGCCGCATTTTTTAATGTGGTGTTTACACATTTACTGTTTGTTTTGCCTTACGTATTTTTGTCACTCGCGAGCAGTTATAGGCGCTTAGATCCTCGTTTTGCGAATGTTGCAGCAAGCCTAGGCGCAGCGCCATGCAAGGTGTTTTTTAAAGTAAAACTACCTCAGTTGTTTGCCCCTATTTTAATTGCAGCCGCACTGGGCTTAGCAATTAGTTTTGGACAATACCTCCCCACGCTTTTAGCTGGCGGCGGGCGNAAGCCGTTACGCTTGCCAATGGCGCAAGCAGACGCACCAGTGCCGTGTACGCTATTATGCAAATGGCGTTGCCACTTATTGGATTTATACTGGCATGGGTTTTACCTAAATATTTTTTCAAAAGTGCACGTGCTTAAAAGTGCACTTATTTAAAGCACCCATGTTTAACACTATCAGGGTTAAGGTTTTTTAATGCAGTCATCGTTACAAATTAAAAATTGTCAGCTTTATCGCCAAAATGAGCTGCTACTTAGCTTAAACGAGCAAGTTAATGGCGGTGAAATTCTGACTATTATGGGCCCATCAGGCAGTGGTAAATCAAGCTTATTAAATTGGCTTACGGGTACTTTACCAAGTAGCTTTAAGGCCAATGGAGAGGTGTGGCTTAATGGTCAAAATATCGATAACACCCCTCCACACTTGCGCCATATTGGAGTGCTTTATCAAGACGCTTTATTGTTTTCGCATTTAACTGTTGCTGGTAACATTGCCTTTGCAATGCCAAAAGGTAATAAAAAACAACGCCTTGAAAAAATAGAACACACACTTGAGCAAGTCGGTCTTAAAGACATGGGCAATCGTCATCCCGATAACTTGTCGGGCGGGCAACAAGCCCGTGTTGCATTATTACGTATGCTGCTGAGCGAACCTAAAGCCATTTTACTTGACGAACCCTTTAGCAAACTCGACACCCAACTGCGTGTTGATACACGCGAACTCGTGTTCAGCCAAATACGCGATCATAAGCTACCTGCAATTATGGTAACTCATGACCATAGCGATGCCGACGCTGCAAATGGCAAACTCATTACTTTAAATAGCGCACTTTAAATACATAGCTTTAAACGCATAAGGCAATAAACATGCTAGACAAATTTATCACCCCTGTCATTAAGCCGCTTTTAACACCTGTGGTTATGCTTATGCATAAACGCGGCATAACCGCCGATCAGCTCACTGTTGTAGGCTTTTTAGTTGGCTTATTAGCCGTGCCATTACTGGCGTTTGAAATGTGGTACGGCGCATTAGTGGCCATTGCTTTAAATCGCATTTTAGATGGGCTTGACGGCGCACTAGCACGCCATGCTAATTTAAGCTCAAGCGCCGGCGGCTTTTTAGATATTACACTCGACTTTTTGTTTTACGCGGCCATTCCGCTTGGCTTTATTTTGGCAAACCCCGAACAAAACGCCATTGCAGGCGCTATATTACTCGCTGCATTTATTGGCACGGGTTCAAGCTTTTTAGCCTTTGCCATAGCCGCTGAAAAGTTTAAGCTCGAAAAACCGCAATTTAAATACAAAAGCTTTTACTACCTAAATGGCTTAACCGAAGGCACAGAAACAATAGCGCTATTTATAGCCTTTTGTATTTGGCCGCAGCACTTTGCCCTCCTCGCTGGTATATTTGCTTTTGCCTGCGCCATTACCATATTTACCCGTATACATGGCGGCTACCACACACTTAAACAGCAAGAAGCCAATGAGGTTATAAATAATAATGACTAACGAAGTTTGGTGGCGACTCGGTTGCTTTTTTAGCATTTTAGTCATAATGATGCTGCTTGAATGGCGACAACCCGCAAGGCAATCGCCCATTAAAAGCAGCACTCGCTGGTTTGCAAATTTTGGCTTAGTGTTTGCCTCATCTATCATTGCGCGCTTAGTTGTACCACTTGGTTTAACCGCAGTAGCACTTTACAATCAAGAGCACAGCATTGGCTTATTTAACCAACTAGCCATACCTAGCATAATAGCCATAGTGCTAAGCCTTATATTGCTCGATATACTCATTTATTGGCAGCACAGATTGTTTCATAAAGTGCCACTATTATGGCGTTTGCACCGCGTACACCATGCCGATGCGCATGTAGATACCAGTACCGGCCTGCGCTTTCACCCTATCGAAATTGTGCTTAGTATACTTATAAAACTTATTGCAGTTACTGCACTTGGCGTACCCGCCATTGCCGTACTTATATTTGAAATCGCGTTAAATGCACTCGCCTTGTTTAACCATGCAAACATACGCCTACCAAACGCCATTGAAAAGCCACTACGCCTTATATTAATGACGCAAATACTGCACCGCATTCACCACAGTAAAGTAGTGAGTGAAACAAATTCAAACTATGGCTTTAGTGTAATTTGGTGGGACAAACTTTTTGGCAGCTATAAAAGTGAGGCCAAAAAAGTCGACGCAGAAATAGATATAGGTTTGGTTGAATACCCAACTGCAAAGCAAAATGCCTCGCTGTGGGGGTTACTCATCATGCCGTTTAAAAACAAGTAAAAACAAGTAAAAACAACTATATTGTACATCACACAATACCAATCTACTTAAAAGCCCTTTGATGTAGATTGGTATAAATAAAATACTCTACGGATACGCCAGGTGAAAACTTTAAGGGGGTCTGTTTAATTTTTACATTTTTAAGACAAACATTTGTAGAATGGGCGGGATTTTCTATTCGTTATTCATTTTGGGCTAAAGCGTATTATGAGCAACAAATAGCCAAGGGTAAGCCGCACAACAGTATTATTAGATCACTGGCATTTAAATGGATAAGAATTGTATTTAGGTGTTGGAAAACGAATACACTCTACGATGAATCGACGTATTTAGCAGCATTAAAACGCAGAGGCTCACCACTTTTAAAATTTGCAATTAATAGCTAAATTTTACTAGTCGTCCACCTCAGGGCGTGTTGTTATATTTTTTGTTCTCCAATGCTAAATAACAGTTCGTTAATAAGCATATTTAGCTTCAGCCTTACTCGCTAATTGACTACGCAAATTATCTTGATATGAAAAAGCATCAAAACCATCATCAAATGCTTTGGCATTTGGCCCATACGAACTATCTAAAAGTCCCTTTATATCAACAATGCCTTTAAAGTTTTCTTGAGTAAAATCATATTTCCCCCAATATTTTCCTTTCCCATCATAACCACGGTCATATTCTTGACCTTTTATTAGAATGTCAGGTAATTCTTTAGCTAAATTAGCGATATCTTCGTTAGCATTCAATTTACCTTCAAGGTAGTTTTTTTCATCTTCAGTAATATTACCTGAAACAACTAATTTATCGTTACTATCAACAGAAAATTCCCATTCTTTTTTAGCTAACGATGGAGAAGATATTTCTAACTCATTCATGAAATCTTCATATTTAGGTCGAAGTTGATTTAACTTATGTGGTAATTCACCAAATGATATTGTATTAGTCATTTTATCCAAAAGCTCTGATTCAGATTTATGTGCTGTGATACTTAGCGGTCTATCATAAGTGCTTTGGTTTTGTGGGATATGCTCATCTTTATGATAAATATCATCAGCAAATGTTTGTGCTTGCTGCTTATTCATTGTTTCATTTGAGTGGATATCAGTTAATTTACCCGAATCAACAGGAGCTGATTTATTTTTAAGCTGTGTTGTTGCGGTATCTGTTAAAATATCATGAGTTATTTTCATATTAAATTCCCTTTCCTATGAAAGATATATTATTAATAAGATCTTTATCGGCCTATAACATTAAAACTTAATTGATTTTATCAACACACTTTTTAGGGCGTGTTGATCTTTGTGGTATGAAAAACAAACAGCATGAAGATAAGGTATAATTGAATTCGCCAGAAAACTTTACACCGAACCTA